>CAZSFR010000015.1:0-19858 GCA_964606295.1 uncultured Candidatus Saccharibacteria bacterium | reverse complement strand
TTCGCAACGCCCACGCATTCTCTTCCAAAAAGTCGGGAAGTTTTGTTGGGGTGCCTCCGGCAGGAATCGAACCTGCATCAGCTCGTTAGGAGTGAGCTATTCTATCCATTGAACTACGGTGGCTTGGGTTGTATCAAAGCGAGGATTGCCTGGCGTCCTTGAGCTAGAACCTTTTGATTCATTACTCTGCAAAGCTTTACCGGTTCTTTAGAGTATACCATCCCGACGCGTCCTGAGCGCTTCAATAAAAAATATTACTTTTGTTTATCAAGTATATTTTCAATCATTAAAACAAGGGAATCTATTGAATTGGTCTTGTTCTTATTTAACGATTCAAGCTTTAAATTTGTAGCCAAACTAGTCACTTTTAATTTAACTTCATTTTCAAGTTTATCGCTCCAAATTTTTCCATTCAAAATAAAAACATCTTTAACTCTGTTAGACCATTGTTTTTTGCTGTTTTTGAATCCAGAAACATCAAGATTAACACCGTATCCATTTATTATCATTTCTTTATATACACTTAAAACAATAAGGTCCTCAATTTCACTGTTGTTCATTCCTTTGCAAGAAGCAAGTACGTATTCATTAACCTTCAAAATTCCTTTAGATTCAGCAGCTTCAATCCCTTTTCTACCAGCTTCGTCATTATCAAGATATGCAACAACGTTACAAAGATTATTTTTATAGTAAGACATCTTATAACCCACATTTGTGGCACCACCCAAATGATCAAGAATTAAAGTACCGCTCTCTATTGCCAATTTAATTTTTTTAGATTTTTCTTCCAACCATGATTTTATTAGAGCGGTATCCTCCTTACCCTCTACAAGTAAGGCAAGGTATGCATTTGATAAATTGTCTGACATAACAACACCGAGTGAATCTCTAACTTGATTAATACTCTTAGCGGATTCAGCCTTCCCGCCTTGAACAACTATATTATGAGTCACATGTAATCTCTCAATCATAATTGGAGAATGTGTAGTGATAATTACTTGGCTTTTTTTCGATATCTCATAAAGAATTCTTTTAAGACTATGTATCGCCTTTGGGTGCAAGTGACTCTCTGGTTCCTCAAGAAGAAGTACCAAGTCTTTATTTAGTGAACTTTGTCTACTAAAATCCTGCAACAAAGATATAGCCGTTAAACTAATCACACCGTCACCTTTAAGTTGTAGTTCTGTTTCAATGCCGTCATCAACGTAAACACGGCATGATGCACTTATCAATTCACCAATATTTTTCTCATTTTTAATCGAAATCTTTCTTACATCAGGAATAAATCCAGAAACAGAATCTTTAAGACTTGTTGAAATTTTATTAATTATTGGTTGTTGAAGTTTAGCAATAGCTTTAACAATTTTTTTAAATTCAATATTATCTTCTAAGGTAGATAGTTCTACTTCTAGTAAATTATTAACTATATTTATAGCTAACTCTGATGTCCGTACTGCAGGTATATATTGCAAAAAAAGTTTTTTATTTATAAAATCAGAAATCTCATCTCTTTTCTTATTTAAAGAAGCCTTACCTTTTCCTTCCTTCAAAAAATCAAACTTGACTTCTCGTTCTTTTCCAATCGATATTCTTACTTTTAAATTTGTTGTAAGATTTATTTCAGTCTTACTTTTAAACTCATTTAATTCTGTTTTATTTAATTCAAACTCGCAAGTAAATTCAGATAGGCCATCAGGCTTACTTTCTTGTAAATTAATGGGGAAATCCCTATCCCAATCATAACGCAAATATTCTGCTATTCGATTGCTTGAGTCATGCGAATTCTTTCTATTTCGAAAGTACGAGTTTGACGGTATTCTTCTATAGCGAGCGTACCTAGAATTGCTTAGTAAAGCCAAGGCTAGGCCTAAACCTTTTAAAATATTACTCTTCCCTTCATTGTTAGGTCCTACAATAACAGTATACTCCGTTAAGGGTAACTTATACGCAGTAGATATTGATCGATAGTTTTGTGCACTAAAACTAATTAATTTCATATTCTTATTTCTATTAAAAAAACAACGCATCATGAGCTAGCTCAAGGTGGCTGCGGAACAGAGATTCGAAGCCATTATCCTGAGTTTTGAAAGCTGAAACTCTGCAACTAAAATAACTTACTTCTCTATGTTATAAAAGTTAGCATAAATAAGACTCTACAGCAAAAAGGCTTTGCCTGAGACATGAAATATGATACTATATCGCCGTGGATCCAGAGACAAAAAAGTTACTTGAAGAGAATCTTGCTGTTTCGAAAGAGAATAATAAGCTCATTCGCGAGGTTCGCAAAGTTCAAAAAAGAGCTCAGGTGGTCAAGGTTTTGTATTGGGCTGTTGTAATAATCATTGGACTCGGTGCGTATTTCGCTGTTGCGCCATATTTCAACCAGTTAGAGACGCTTTACACAAGTTCGTCATCTGGTTTGGGTAACATAAATGATTATCTCGATACATTCGGCGCTTCACAATAATACACCAACGCTTGGATAGCTCAGTTGGTAGAGCATTCCCCTGAAGAGGGAAGGGTCACCAGTTCGAATCTGGTTCCAAGCACAATAAAAAAATTCCCCTTTCGGGGAATTTTTTTATTGTGCTAAAGATTACAATCCGAGTAGTTCAGTAAGTTTTGCTTTGTTGTATCCGACGACGATGTTGCTGTCGATCATTATGACAGGGACACCCATTTGCCCGCTTCTATCAATCATTTCTTGTCGACGTACTTGGTCATCTGCTACATTGTATTCCTGAAAAGCAATGTTGTTTTCAGTAAAAAACTCCTTTGCACTTTTGCAGTATGTGCACGACGGCGTGCTATAAATTGAAACTTGTTTCATAATATATAACTCAATTAACTCCTAATGTCTCCCCATTATAGCATAGTCTAGGAAGACGTTCTACTCCCCTTTTTTCCCAAAGAGTCTCTGGAAAAAGCCGAGGACGCCAGTCTTTTGCTCTACTTCTCTACTTGTATCTGAATCAACTATGACGATGAGCTCCTCTCCTTCCTTTGCAACACGTAAGTGGTCACGCAGGACAGCTTCCGTCCCCTTGGGCGTATCTAGGGCGTTGAGGGCTGTTTCTAGTGACGCCTTCTGCGAACTCAACTCTACAAGCTTCTCTTCTGCTTGTTGGCGTTTTGCCCGTGTTTCAGAGCTTTTGATCGCCATAACGATAACATTCCAAAATAGAGCGCATGAAACGACAAAAAGTAGCAACAGTGCCCATGGTGCATGCATCCATGTTGGCATCTTCCTTTTGGGTTGAATTTGAACCATAAGTACGCTACACTATACCACGCGAGTATGTCTATATTCAATAAAAAAAATCGAAAAAAGGTACAGGTCTTCTGGGGAATTCTTTCATTCCTTGTGATTGTAAGCATGATAATGCTTTACTCTCCAAATCTTTTTAACTAGCTAGGATTCACCCCTACGCATCATCTTCACGAACACTTCTTCGGGAATGTGTACTTTGTGCGTTGCCTGCATCTTCTTTTTTCCCTTCTTCTGCTTTTCACGAAGTTTCATTTTGCGTGTGATGTCGCCACCGTACATGTGTTGCGTGACGTCTTTTCTAAAACCAGAAAGTGTTTTCGAGGAAAGTATTCGTCCTATCGCGCGAGCCTGGATTTTGATCGCGATCTGCTGGCGCGGCAAGATGAGTGCGAGCTTCTCAACTGATTTTTCTGCTTCTTCCTGTGCTCGTCTGCGCGAGACAACTGACGCGAATGCGATGACTGGGTCGTCGTTGACGAGTATATCGAGCCTGACGACGTCGGCAGTACGTGTATCACCGATCTCGTAGGAGATGGATGCATAGCCACTCGTCACGCTTTTCAAATCATCAAAAAAGTTTCTCATGAGTTCGCGAAGTGGCATGACGAGTGCAACGTGCGTTCTCCCGTCTCCAAAGCTCTCACTCTCACCCACTTCTGCTTCATGCTCGTAGAGTAACTGCATGATTGCGCCCAAGTAGTTTGATGGAGAAATTATAGAAACTTTAGTCCACGGCTCATATACTTCTTTTACGGAGCCGTCATCTGGAAACTTGTGCGGTGAATATATCCACTCTTCTTTGTCGAATTTGCTGATGATTTTGTAAGTAATCGACGGTGTCGTGACCACGAGCGCGAGCCCAAATTCACGTTTCAATCTTTCGGTAACTATTTCGAGGTGAAGCATGCCGAGAAGTCCGATACGAAATCCTCGTCCAAGTGTGCCAGATGATTCTTCTTCAAATGTGAGCGATGAATCAGAAAGTCGGAGACGATTGAGAGATTGCTTCAAGAGATCAAAATCATCTTGAGCTTCAGGAAATATCGATGCCCAAACAACGGGGCGTGGTCTCCCATACCCGGGCAAAGCAGATGCAGGATTCTTCTCGGTGGTAATAGTATCTCCAACACTCGCAATACCCGGTTGTTTGATACCAGTCACAATATATCCGATTTCACCTTCTGATATAGCATCCTTCGGTCTTTCTTCTGGCGCAAATATTCCAACTTCTAAAGCGTAAAAAGATTCATTGGCATTTCTAAATAATAGCTTATCATTCTTCTTCAGTGTTCCTCCGAGCATTCGGACATAGACGATCACACCTCTGTGGTTGTCGTATTTGAAATCAAAAACAAGCGCTCGCACATCGTTAGTTTGTTCATGCTTTGGCGCAGGCACACGATGAACTATTTCAGCCAGTAATATTTCGACTCCTATGCCTGTTTTTCCTGAAACTTCGAGCACGGTATCTGGATCACAATCAAGAAGTGTCGCGAGCTCGAGTTTTACTTCTTCAATCCGTGCTAGAGGTGAGTCCACCTTTGAAACCGCTGGGACTATCACAAGCCCAGCAGTCCGCGCCATTTCGAGCACAGAGAGCGTCTGCGCTTGTACGCCTTGTGTTGCATCAACAAGCAATATGGAGCCTTCAACAGCTTTGATTGCACGAGAGACTTCATATGAGAAATCAATATGTCCTGGGGTGTCTATAAGATTGAGAATGTATTCCTTTCCCTCAATCTTCTTCGTCATCTTCACAGGTTGCATCTTGATAGTGATACCACGCTCACGTTCGAGCTCCATATTGTCGAGCACCTGATCCTTCATTTTGCGCGCCTCAATAGTACCTGTTATTTCGAGCATGCGGTCAGCAAGCGTCGATTTGCCATGGTCAATGTGGGCTATGATACTAAAGTTGCGAATGTTTTCTGAACTCATTACCCAAGGATAATACCCGAAAAACCCAAAAAAATAAAGGAATATGGTATTATTTCTATATGAAATCGATATATCCTGCCAAATTGAACTCTGGCGATACTCTCAGGGTGATTGCGCCCGCCTCTTCCGTTGCTACATTCAAGCCAAGAAACTTGGCGAAAATCGCAAAAACAAGATTAAGTGGCCTTGGCTTAAAAGTCAAATTCAGCAAAAACGCATATCAAAAAGATATTTTCGGCTCGTCATCGATACAGTCTCGTATAAATGATTTGCACCAAGCTTTCAAAGATACTCGCGTCAAAGCTATCATCTGTGCCTGTGGTGGATATAATGCCAACACACTTCTTCCATATATTGATTGGGGACTCATCAAGAAGAATCCAAAAGCACTCATGGGATATTCGGATATCACAATTCTATGTAATGCAATTTATGCCAAAACAGGTTTGATCACTTATCTCGGACCGACACTCTCGACTATGGGAATGAAGGAAGAGAAAGGTATAGTTTCCTACATGCTTGATTCAATCAAACACTCATTAATGGATACAAAGACCTACTCGATTTCCACATCAAAGTATTTCAATGAACGTACAGTGAAGACAAAAAGAAATTCAGGGCCAAAGATATTGCAAAAAGGAAAAGCAATCGGAACAGCAATCGGTGGGAATCTATGTTCACTCAATTTGCTCCAAGGAACTCCATATATGCCATCATTAAAAAATGCAATCCTATTCATCGAAGACGACGATTTTGGCGGTTCTCAATCCCTGTTTGAATTCGAGCGCAATTTGGAATCTTTACTCCAGATAAAAGATGCAAAACACATCAAAGCGATTATTATAGGACGATTTCAGAAGGGTTTTGTCATGACAGACCAGAAGCTTGATCATATCCTCAAAAACAAAGCTATTTCCAAAAACATTCCCATCATTTCAAATGTTGATTTCGGCCACACAACCCCGATGGCAGTTATTCCAATCGGAGGAAGAATAAAAATCGACACAAATTCTAAAGAAAAAATTTTGGTCCTAAGACACTAAAAAATGCATTACAAATGTAATGCATTATACTTTTATTTATATTCTCCAGGGGTATTGTTTTAGTACCGAAACAATCCTCTTTTCAAAGCCTTGAGCTATACTCGAAAAAAAGACATATCTTTCTGGCCTTCCAAGAGGAAGAAATAAAAATTGTCCCGGCTTGCAAAGAGGATTTTGATTATCTTCCATCAGAAACCTTCCCTCTTCTGCTTCGCATGCTATCTGATAAACCGTTTGATATTCTAATTCCTCTGCGGAAATATTTAGATCCTCTTCACTCACCCATTTTTTCCAACGTTCAAGTTCAAAAGAATACATTTCTTTGCTAATTATTTTTTTAAACATTTCACTTTCGAATAGCATGGTGTTGGGCTCATGCCTCTTTCTTAAAATATCCTTTTCCCAATTTAGGCATGCAACAGGAGTATTAAAAGTGTCAATAATATTTTGGATCATGAACATATACTCACTTTCCAACTTTTCATCCAATTGTCTTGTATCAAGATATGCACCCGAGAATGTTATCCACCAATCTATAGTAAATCCATTCTGATTGAATACCTCCCACAAATTTGGAATTTCTTTACAAAATAAATTTGTTTCTGCGGTGGTTGGAAAAAAGCCCCCATGCTCCACATATCTTTTTTGGAATCTAGGTGATAGAGACCATGGAGTGATGAATGTCAGTGATTTATTATTTACTCTAGAATCATCCAAGTATGCATCAACCCATGAATCAATTTTTTTACTTTTATCTATATATTTGTTTAAGTCTCTCAATCTCCTCGTAACAGCAATCGTTTCTCGTAACATGTCTTTGTTTTTTTGTTAGAAAATTTGTTGGAAAAATAAAGGAAGTGAATGATTCACTTCCTTTATGTAAATCACTACAGGTGAGGGCCTGCGCCTCCGAGTGAATAGCAATCAATGTACTTTTTCATATTGTAAAGGAATTTTGTGTAAGTTGTCGTTCGACAAACCCCCTCCTTGCGGAAGGGGCTATTTTGAATGTTGTGTATTTGTGTTTCCTATAACCTGAAATCTTCAAACTATCACCTATTCAAATTCAACCCTCTCCGTATGAGCGATGGTTTGTGATGATGAAGTCGAGCAATTATAAGACGATAGCCCCCAAGAGAACCTTGGAGCCATTTGGACACACGAGCAACAGTGGTAGAGCTAAATCCTGTAGCCTTTTCCACGTCTCGGTATGAAGAGCCTTGTGTAAGCATTGTGGCGGCCAGAAAGCGCTTAGAGACCTCCTCGATCTCTTCTTGGGTTAGTAAATCTCGAATAAAGCGCTTTGTTTCGTCCTTATTTTTCAAGGACAAAACAGCCTCCAAGAGTGCCTGTTTTTCTTTAGTTTTCCATTGAATATCTGACATAGTGCCACTTTAGCAAAGTAAAGAGCTTTAGTCAAGTAAAGAGATGTGGATAATACCTTTTGAAAAATATTCGACTATGAATTATTAACAACACGGTCGTGTTGTTAATAATTCATATGTATAACTATATCCGCAGACTTCACGCTGGCTGGGAAAGTTTTATATGAAAATTCTACAAGAATACAGTTATTCAATAAATCCTGCTGTCTGATGATTCCAGAGTTCGAAGTATGTTCCCTTCTTCGCGAGAAGCTCAGCATGCGTGCCGTCTTCGACGATATCTCCTTCATCCATGACGATAATACGATCCATTTGTCTGATAGTCGAGAGGCGGTGAGCAATAGCGATTGTCGTCTTTCCGTTCATGAGTTCTCCGAGCGCTTCTTGGATTGCGGTTTCAGAAATAGAGTCGAGGGAACTCGTTGCTTCATCGAGGATGAGAATCGGCGCTGGTTTCAACATCGCTCGCGCGATGGCAACACGTTGACGTTCACCGCCCGAGAGCTTCACTCCCCGCTCTCCGACGAGAGTGTCGTAGCCTTGCGGAAGGCTAAGAATAAATTCATGCGCACGCGCACGTTTCGCTGCTTCGATGACTTCTTCCTCTGTTGCATTCTCTTTTCCGTAACCGATATTTTCCCTGATGCTTCTGTGGAAAAGCAATGGCTCTTGAGGCACATATGAAATTGCCCTTCTCAAATCACACTGTGTCACTGAGCAAATATTTTGTCCGTCAATCGTAATCTCGCCACTTGTCACATCGTAGAAACGAAGGAGTAGCTTGGTAATCGTCGTCTTGCCTGCACCCGAATGCCCTACAAGCCCCACGCGCTGACCTGCCGGTATCTCAATCGAGAGCCCATCAAAAACATGTACACCGTTGGGATAGACGAAGGTTGCATCCTTGAACTCTATACGTCCCTCCTTCATGCGAGATATCTCTGGAGATACCGGATCTTGTATATCGATCGGCTTTTCAAAAATATCTATAATTTCACTGCTATCTGCAATTGATTTATTGAACCTCTGAATAGCGCGACCAAAGTTCCAAATGTTATAAAAAATGTTTCCAAAATATATCTGCACTAAGGCAACAGTGCCTGGAGTAATAGCTCCTTTCATCCACAAAGTGACTGCAATGTACATACCTCCGATCTCCATACAAAGGAAAATCAATCCCATAATAGCGATCCTGGCATTATCGAAATTCCATATTTTGAGTCGTGCATTGTGTTGCCTCTCGAGAACTCCCAAAAACATCTCTTCCTCTTCCCTGCTTTTTGCAAAGGATTTAATAGCAAATATGTTTGTCATCGCATCAGCGAAAGAGCCTGTCGTTTCTGAATCTCTTCGTGCTTCAATTTCACGCAGTGGCTGTCCTTTGTTAGTAAGCCATACTACTGCCGTCATGAAGGCAATAATGCCGATCAACAATACCCATCCGATAGAAGGCGCCTCAATAAAAAGGACAACAATCGTTCCTACAACAATGACAAATGTGAACCAGAAATCAAAGAAAATGCGGTCAAAGATATCTTCAAACGCACTGACGTAGCGTTTTGTCTTCGCAACAAGGCTTCCGGAAAAAGTATCAGAAAAGAAATTGTACGAATGCTTCCCAATCATACGAAAAGCTTTTGAGTGTAGATCTCTCATGCATCTGGATTGAAACGCAGAGTTGATGTAATCCGCGACACGAAAAAATATGTTAAGCAGCACAAAGAATATCAAAAGTACAACAAAGAGACTCATGATCTGACTCTTCACGGAAAGAGCAGTCTCAGCGTTGATAATCGTATCAATAAGATCTCTATATATAATCGGAATCAATATGCGCGCTAAAACTGCGCCGGCTCCATAGAAAAAAAGAGTCCACCAAAACATCCACTGGCGCTTCCGTGCAGTCTGCCAAATATATTTCCATACTCGCCTCATGTTCTTCATATATTCATTCTCAAAACTAAGTGTAAGTATACCAAAAAAACCTTATATTTTCTATTGTTTTATTGTTTCCTCGTGTGGAGACGCGATTGGCTTAATTTTGAATATTTTGTGGCTCAATGCGAGCTTCAAACGAGCAAGTTCTTCACTCTTGAGCATTTCGAGAACAAACGCCCATGCGATAATACCTGCGATACCTGCGACAGCACCTTGTGCCAAAATTCCCCAGAATGTGCTGATGTCGAATATAGTATCAAAAACGTCCAATGTGTAATAAGCAGAGACACCTAGAGCTATCGATGCCGAAATACTCTCAAAGAATGTCCAACTAAGTCCGTAATAAAATGATTTCTCAAGATATGACCTACGAAACAGGAGCCAAATATAAATTCCATTCAAAAGACTTCCTATGGTGTATCCCAGTGGGAGCATGAGTATTCCTGTACCTTCGATTCCATCAACTCGCAATAGCCTGTCAAAGACCATTTTAAACTCTGGAAAACGTGTATATATTTGTATCAATAGTATTGACGCTATGACGATGATTCCCGACGTCGCGACATTGACGAAGAGCGGTATGCGTGTATTTCCTGCCGCATAAAATCCTCTAACAAAAAGCAGGACGAGTGACTGGGCAACAACTGAGATTGCAAAAAGTGCGAGCGCAGCGGCAGTAAGACGTGTGTCATCCCAAGAAAACTGCCCTGAGCCCAAAATGACACGGACAATCTGAGCACGCAGAACAATAAAAAGGAAAATGACAGGCATTGACCAAAATATGATCTGACGGGCAGAGAGCATAATGTTACGAATGAATTCTGACATGTTTCGTTCTGCAAAATAATGAGCGAGAGCTGGAAACGCTGCGACTGAATACGACACACCGATCAATGCCAATGGTACTGTCTGAAGATGATAAGAGTAAGTGAAAACAGAAAGTGCCCCTATCCCCAACGTTGAACCAATGGCTGTAATCGCGAGAAGTGCAATATTGTTGGATGAAAGCGCAAGCGTACGAGGAAGTGAGATCAGTACAACTTGCCGTATTTCACTCCAATTGATCTTTGCTGTGAATCTCGGCATCAATTGCGAACCAACAAGTCCGGGGACTTGAATGCTCATGTGTAGAAATGCTCCGAAAACAACTCCCCAACCCAACCCTTCAATACCCATAGATGGGTAAAGAAATACAAGACCGAGAATAATACCAATGTTATAAAGCAGTGGAGCTAGTGCAAAAACAAAAAATCTTTTGTAGAGTTGAGTAACGGCACCGAAGAGATTTGAAAATCCGAGAAGTATAGGGGAAAGGAGCATAATCCTGGCAAGTGGAATAAATTGTGCCAACATTTCTTCGCTAAAGCCAGGAACTAGGAAATGAGCGAGCTGTGGCATCAAAAGAAAAATCAATACTGACAGAATAAAGATTGTGATAGAAAAAACAGTGAAAATACTATTAAGGAATTTTTCTGCATCAGTGTTACCACCGTCTCTCGTTTTCTCAATCAAAAAGGGTAGTATTATGGTCACTGATGCAAACGAAGCAATGGAAACATACAGAAAATCCGGTATACGAAATGCTGCAACATATATGTCCAGTGGCGCACTTGCACCGAGGTTGTGAGCAAAGATTTTGTCTCTCACCAATCCAAGTATCTGAGACAAGAAAGCAAAGAAGCCTAGCAAGAGCGCGGCTTCGTTGATGCTTCCAAATTCTTTGTTGAAAATTGCAATGATTCTCTTCACCATGTATTTATCTGTATTTACTCACTTGCGGAGGTTACTTCGTCTTCCAGATTTTCAGTTGTTGTCGATGAGGCTGAGGATTGTATCGTTTTGATTTGATTCTGGAGAGTGATAGCGTCTTTGAATGTTGGGTCGAGCGTGAGGGCCTGTACAACATAGTCATTTCCTGCTGTTATATCACTGGACTGGTATGCGATGACCGCTAGCGATACTAAAATAGCTGGATCACTAGGGGAAAGGACAAGTGCCCCCTTCAGAGCTTTCTCAGTATTTGAAAGTGAGCCAGTGATACCCATAGCAGTTGAATCAAAATAAAATTTGCTTAAAAATAGCCAATTCTCTACCCGCTTTGGTTCTGAGTTGACAGCCAAGAGCGCATAGCTCTCAGCGTTTGTCCAAAGATTTTTGATAAGTGTCTTTTCGTCATCAGGTAATGAATCATTCTTTTCAAACATATTCAATTCTTGTTTTAGAAGTGCGGTATAAAATAGTGACATCGATGTATATGTATCATCTCGCTTTGCAAAGTTTGTTGACCGAGAAAGCAATGATTCAACTTTTCCTCTTGGCTCTTCTCTGCTGAAAGATTGAGACGCGTGAACAAGAGTAACTCTACCGAGGAACTGTTCTGTACGCACAAATGCGAATACGATAGAACCAAGTAGTACCAAAACGACTACGAGCATCGAGACAAAATTTTTCTTTGGACTATTCATAAAAGAGAATGTCCAGAATTTATTGTCTGTAGCAGAAAGTGTTTGCGCTACCAAGATTCCCGCACTTACCCATAGAAGTACTTGAATCACTAATCCGGGAGTAAAAACAATTACAGCGAGGAGCAAATACATGGTGAGCATCCCAGCAATCACACGCAAATGACGTATTGTTATATCGTCGGACTTTACAAATATTTTCCGGGTCGCTGTATAGAAAATTGATGCGATAAACAAAAGCCAAGCCAAAAACCCTAGAATGCCCATTGTCACAAGGCTAGTAAAAAAAATACTGTTTCCACTTGTAAAGTTCACATTCCAAATATTTGTTCCGAGTATTCCCTGTGGCCGAAATGCTGCCCACGACACTGCAAATTGATTTGGGCCAACACCAAGCAGTGGATTGCTCGGGAGTGACTCCTTCGCGATAGTAAGTGTCGAATTCAAGGATGGTCGCAACTCACTGTAACTGACTTTAAAATATTGAGATGGCAACGTACCAATATTTGAATGACCAGCAACAAACAGAACACACAAAAGAAGTACGATGAGGCTTACAACTGGAATTTTGCGCATCTCAAGCGCTGTCGAACGCTCGATGGTAACAACGTAAATGAAAAATACGAGAAGAAGCGCTCCAAACAATATCCACGCAGTAAGAAAGTTGCCGACGATGAGCATGATCATAGACATGACCAACGACACGGTGGACAAAATACGAAGCACTCCTTTCCCAACATTGATAAGATCTAGAAAAGAAAGTGATATCAGTGCACTGAATGCAAAAAAGAGCATCGCGTCATTCCATGTACCGATCGGGAGAGTCATCGCATCATCAAAAACTCCAAAACCCAAATGTGATGGTGCAAAAAGTCGAAATAGGATGTACAGTGCAACGATTATATTGACACACAAAATCGATGAAAAAAATAAAACAAATCTGTCCTTTCGCATAAAATAGTGCGAGGAAAGAAAGAACGCAAAAAAGGCAGCCAAGAAAAAGGCTGCTGTCTCAATCTCAAATCCCCTTCCCCAAAATGAAAGCGTAAAAGAAGATGAAAAAATTGATGAAAGAAAAACGACGATAGCTAGGGCAAAACCAGCAACAATGATCTTGCTTCGTGGAATCGGAAACGAGCCCTCATAGAGACGCGCAATAATAAACATCATCAAAGAGAGCGAGATGCCTATCGAAAATATATACCCCTTGATAGTATCGAGCGCCAAAGGAAAATATGGAACAAATGCGACAAATGTAAGAATAATACATATAAACAAAGTGGTGAAACTCCACCGGTCAAGACGAGATATTATATGTTTATTTTGCATGTCATTCTATTATACGCCATAACACTTCAAATACCTTGTGGATTAGATGACAATAGATACTATTTTTCCTGTGATGTATATCACCTTTTTTATATCTTTGTCGAAAAGCCAAGGGATAACCTTTGGATGCGCCAACGCTCTCTCCCTCACACTTTCTAGACTTTCGGTCACACCAACTTCCATATCTGCTCTTACTTTGCCGTTGATCTGAATTCCAATTGTGACAGTTGGAGCGACTATAAGTGCCGGATCGTACACCGGCCACTTTGACTCGTGAATACTTTCAGATTTTGACTTTCGACTTTCGACTTCCTGCCATATCTCTTCTGCAACGTGTGGAGCAAAAACAGAAAATATCTGTACAAAAGTAAGAAAATCTTCCCTTGCAATTACTTCTGCCTTTTCCAGCTCGTTGACGCAGACCATCATTGCTGAGACGGCTGTATTGAATGACATTTTTTCGATATCCTCGCCAACCTGTTTTATCGTTTTGTGAAGCGTACGGAGAATCTGTGGATTTGTTTTCGTGTGTTTCGTTTTTTGTATTTTTTGGCTGATACGAACTACCTTTTCGATAAATCTGCGACATCCAATGATGCTCTCTGTTGACCAGACAGCAGTCTGGTCAAACGGGCCGATGAACATTTCGTAGACTCGCAATGTGTCTGCTCCATACATAGACACTAAATCGTCGGGATTGATGACATTACCTCGAGATTTGGACATCTTTTCACCCCCTTCTGCAAGGATATATCCATGTGATGTTCGTTTCTTGTACGGTTCACTTGTGGGGACAAGCTTTTGATCGAAGAGAAATTTGTGCCAGAAACGAGAATAGAGTAAGTGAAGTGTCGTGTGTTCCATGCCTCCGTTATACCAATCCACAGGACCAGCTGTTAGGTTTGAGCTTTTAGATTCTAGCTTTTTTGATGAAGACCAGTAAGCAAGCTTCTTTTTATCTACAAAAACTTTTCTATTCTTTGGGTCTACATACCTCAAGAAATACCAAGAACTCCCTGCCCAGTTAGGCATTGTATCTGTCTCGCGCTTCGCTTTACCTCCGCACTCGGGACATTTTACATTTACCCACTTTGTTATGCCAGCAAGCGGACTTTCTCCTGAATCTGTCGGTTTGTAGGATTCGACTTCTGGAAGTTTGAGGGGAAGGTCCTTTTCAGGCACGGCAAACCAACCGGGATTTACTTTTTCTCCTTCACTTTTCACTTTCATCTTTCTATTTTTGATTTGCTCCGCGCAGTGCTGACAGAACACAAGCGGAATAGGTTCTCCCCAATACCGCTGGCGAGAAAATACCCAATCGCGAAGCTTGTACTTCGTCACAACACGGCCACCAACATGCTCAGATATTGCAACACGCGCCTCATGTGAAAGCATGTTGTCGAATTTACCAGAATTAATAAGTTTTCCTCCGTCTCCGAGATAACACGCTTCACCTTGAATTACTTTCGTGAGAAATTCTGTCAACGAATCGAGGTTCATGTGATCTCCTTGCCCAAGAGCATCTTTCGAAGGCTCTATCACACACTTTTTCTCAAGTCCATACTTGTCTGCAAATGCAAAATCGCGTTCGTCGTGTGACGGCACTGCCATGATTGCCCCCGTTCCGTATTGTGGGAGAACATAATCAGCGATCCACACAGGCAACTCCTCGCCATTTGCAGGATTAACTGCAAATATTCCTTCGAGCTCTACACCATGCTTTTCTTTTCCTTCTGCAGTGCGTTCGATGTCAGTTTTCTTCTTTGTTGTATTCAAATATTTCTGTACTTCTTCATTATTTTTTACCTTCAACTTTAAACTTTCAACTAATGGATGCTCCGGCGCGAGAACGACATACGTCACCCCAAAGAGTGTGTCTGCACGTGTGGTGAAAACATTTATTGAGTCGTTAAGAGAAGTTTTACGAATGGTCTGGCTGGCCTTCCTCGAGGACCAAAGTAAAGTTTCACCAGTGATGGAAATTTTAAAATCAATTTCACTCCCTTCACTTCTGCCAATCCAGTTTCTCTGCTGCGCCTTTATCTTCGGAAGGTAATCCACGGTATCGAGGTCTCGATCGAGCCTGTCAGCATACTTCGTAATCGCGAGCATCCATTGATCCTTTTCTCTTTTCTCTGTCATACCACCACAGCGCTCGCATTTGCCATCGACGACTTCTTCATTTGCAAGACCGATCTTGCATGAAAGACACCAATTGATAGCCGTACTCGTTTTGTACGCAAGACCGCGCTTGAACATCTGCAAAAATATCCATTGAGTCCATTTGTAATATTCTGGATCTGTCGTATTAATTTCTCGTGACCAATCAAAAGAGATGCCGAGAGACTGGATTTGTCTGCGGAAAATGTTAGTATTTTTCTTCGTAACAATTTTTGGTTGAATACCTGTTTTGATTGCGAAGTTTTCCGTCGGAAGTCCGAATGCGTCCCATCCGATCGGATAGAGTACGTTGTAGCCCTCCATACGGCGTTTGCGAGAGACAATATCCATACCGATGTATGGTCTCGGATGTCCGACGTGCAGCCCATCGCCGGATGGATACGGAAACTCAATTAAGCTGTAAAACTTTTTCTTCTTTGAGTTATCTTTTGCATTATAAATACCGGATTTCTGCCATTCCTTTTGCCACTTCTTTTCTATTTTTTTATGGTCGTAGGATTTCATTCGTCCTTAATTTTTTTAATGCCAAGCCAAATGAGAGCAACGAGTGCTGCGGCGAGTACAGCGACGCGAAGCCAATCTTGCATATCGCTCCAATATCGCATTGCTCCGATTAAAAGAGAGGTAACACCGCCAAGAGAGAAGCCGAGCGCTACAACAGAAAAACGCATCATATAAAATCCAGTCGTCAATGCAATCATGCCGAGTATGACGAAAATAATAAATACATTTCTATTATAAAGACTTTGCGCATCGTTATACTGTGCGCCACATGTGTACGTCACATCGCAATACCCTGTGATTGCAACTGGCGCTGATATTGGTTGAGTAGATTTGATATCCATCGGAGAGGTCGTTTCATTCCACTGACCACCCGCATCAATACACATGCTTTTGTCAGTGTACGCACGAGATGTTATCTCAATCGGACAAAAAGCTTCGAAAGTTGGCGTTTTATAAAGAAGTGAAACTGCATAATTAAAGAAGAGATTCAGGACAATTATAATTGCCAAAATAAGTGACAACTTCAGGATTCGAGCAGTTTTTGCAGTATGATTTGTATCTATCATGTGGAGAGTATACCAAAATATGCTATATTTTGTAAGCTTATGCCAAAAAACTCACGTAATAAAAATGAGCTCGAACGCATCGCCACAAAGGCAACGAGGTGGATCGGATCTATCGAATCGTTGATCGCGCATACGATACTTTTCGTCTCTGCTTTCATGGTCATACTTTTTGGTGTGCCTTTTGGCACAGTGCTTCTCTTTTTGACGACCATAGTCTCACTCGAAGCAATATACCTTTCTATATTCATCCAAATGAGCGTCAACAAAGCGACAAAAGATATCGAGTACATTCAAGAGGACGTGGAGGATATTCAGGAGGACGTCGACGAGATTCAGGAGGACGTCGCTGAGATTGAAAAAGATGTGGATGAAATCCAAGAAGATGTTGCGGAGATCGAAAAGGATGTGGATGAGATCCAAGAAGATGTCGAAGAGGACGAAAAGGAAGAGCTCGAGCGCGACAAAGCTCTCATGGACAAAATCGAGCTTACTCTACAAAGTTTGATGAACGAAATAAAAAATATAAAAGACCGCCAAAAATAAAAACAAGAAGCAAATTGCTTCTTGTTTTTATTTTTTATTCAAATCTCTATCCAAAATTTTATCCATCCAGCTCTGCTTTTTGTATTACAAGCCCACACCCAAATGTTTTTATTGGCCTGGCCTCGCTTCGAGGAAATCCGAGGACCAATAAAAACATTGGACGAAAATTCTCTAGCACTGTTTGCATTTCAAAATCTAACTTATTCTTCCTCGATCCTTCATCGCCTCCCCAATCCTCTTGACCGCTAGGAGGAATGCTCCTTCACGAAGCGTCACATGCTTCTCTTCCGCAAGCATAAATGATTGCTGAAATGACTCTTGCATGATAGGTCGGAGCTTGCTGAAAACTTCTTCTTCAGTCCAGTAGAAGCCGGACACATTTTGAACCCACTCAAAGTACGACACCGTCACACCGCCTGCGTTTGCGAGCACGTCCGGAACGACTGTGACGCCTTTGTTCTTGAGTATATCGTCCGCGGCCGGTGTGACAGGGCCGTTGGCTAGTTCAAGAATAATTTTTGCTTTGATATTTGGCGCATTATCTTCGCGGATTTGATTGTCGAGCGCTGCAGGTACCAGTATATCGCACTCGAGTTCGAGCAATTGTTCGTTCGTCATCACCTCTGCACCCGGATAGTCTGAAAGCTTCTTGCCCTCTTCTTTGTGCTGATTGACCGCGATCGGATCGAGTCCATCTTGCACGTAGATAGCTTCCTTGCTGTCGGAAACTGCAATCACTTTGTGTCCTGCTTCATGAATGAATTTCGCTGCGTAGAATCCGACATTACCAAATCCTTGTATCGCCACACGAAGCTTTCGCTTATCGTCGAGTGCTTCGAGTAATGCTTCGAGGACATAGAATCCTCCGAGACCTGTTGCAGGTGTGCGCCCCTTGCTCCCGCCCATTGAGAGAGGCTTGCCTGTGATGACACCCGGCTCGCTTCGCCCATGTATCTTTTCAAATTCGTCCACCATATAACCCATTATCTGTGGTGTTGTATACACATCTGGTGCGGGAATATCTTTGTTCGCTCCAATAGAGGGAGCCATCATACGTGCCCAAGCACGTGCGATCTGTTCAATTTCATTTTTGGAAAGTTCTTTTGGGTTGCAGGCCACTCCCCCCTTTCCTCCACCGAGAGGTATTCCGACGACGGCACATTTGATCGCCATCAAAGCAGCGAGTGCCTTCACTTCGTCAATGTCAGCATCGGGATGGAAACGAATGCCTCCTTTGTATGGACCACGAGCATTGTTGAACTGAACACGATATGCTGGAAATTTCTTTTCGCTTCCGTCGTCACCCTTAATAGTGATATCACCTTCAATTATATTTTGAGGAACTTCAAGTTTTGCTTTCAATTCTTCTGAGAAACCGAGAGTATCTACGGCACGCGCAACACGGAGTTTGTAATTTTCGAATGGAGTATTTAACATATTCATTGGTGAGAGTTTATAATTAATAGTGAAACACAATACTAGTCCGAATCGCTAGTTGCTTAATGATACTTTGACTCTGCCCTCCCGCACAAGCTTGACGTAGCCATTTTTTGCTATCTCAATGATGGTTGACGGGGCACCGGTAAGTCTTCCCCCCGACACATAAACGTCCACCTTGTCACCGAAGTAAGCTTTTGCTTCACGTATTGTCTGTGCTGGCTTCAAACCCTCAGGATTGGCAGATGGGGCGACGAGCGGACCAGTTTTCTTGAGAATCATTTGAAGTGACTTTTTGCGAGGCATGCGAAATGCGAGAGACTTTTTGCCTCGATGAAGATATGCAAATCTGTTATCTGAGATTGGAAGTATGACGCTTATTTTCCCCGGCCAGACTTTCTCAAGTAATTCTTTATGTGCTTTCAAAAACGTCTTCGAAATTCCAAATTTCTCCAAATCCATTGGATTCGAAATAAGAATAATAAACGGCTTCTTTTCATTGCGTCCTTTGATGTCGTATATTTTCTCAACCATCTCTTTACAAAACGCTGAAGCGCAGATACCGTAAAGCGTGTCTGTGGGTAGTACAAAAATTTTTGCTTTTTTTGATTTCATAATTCCAGCCTAACATAAATAGTTGCCAAATAAAAAAATGCGCTCTAGTGACAGAGCGCGTAATATTTCGTCTTTAGTGATTTACTTGTTGCAATCGCTTTAATTTCTTTAGTTCCTCATTCCAGTCTACCTTAATCTTTAAGCTTGCTACTATTTCTTCGCGAGTTTTTAGCGTGAATGAGTTCGCAAGAAATCGTGCGAGAGGAAATGCGGTTGCGGATAATTTTATATCTGAAATTTCAGCAAAATTTTCTTTGCCAATAATATCGCACACATTCTCTTTGGTGTAAAAAAAACCATCGAGATTTGGTATTTGATCAGCATCAATAATACTTGACCAGCCGATGACTATAGCTTCCTTACTGTTTTCCTTAATTTTTTTTACTATTTAAGGAAGATGCAGATCAGGGTTACTAAACGTATCTCCGGCAACGATAATATTTATCTCCTTTCTGTTCAACATATATCGCCTCGGATCCGTAAAATAGCTTACATCATTTCTATTTTGAGGACACATTATTTCCAGAATTTTTCTTACATTATTGAGATATTCCGGGCACATTTTTAAAATACTTATTTTCATGGTTGGAAATTTACCTTTGAAGCAGAACACTCTAAAATGATAAATATGAGAACATATATGCAT
>CAZSFR010000014.1:2012-20673 GCA_964606295.1 uncultured Candidatus Saccharibacteria bacterium | reverse complement strand
AAATAAATAATCAAAAAAGCAATTACTGTCAAAGCGAGTACACCCCAGATGATACGTCCACTGAACAATTTGTGACGAGGGGGCTTGGGTGCACCGTCCTTAGTTGCACCATTTGCGTTTGGCATAATCAATGTAGGTTCCATAGATACATATCATTGTATCACGAAAATACAAAGAAATATCATTATGTGGATAACAAAGATGTGAAAAGTCTCGAAAAACTTGAATGCGGTTCTTTTTTTCCTCTCTTTACAGGTTTAGTCCGGCTGTGCTACTATACGTGTGTCAAAAGTCGGCCTAAAACCGACTTTCTTTATTCTCAAACAGAATGAGAGACACAAGAATGCCCTGACTATTGTGTCCGAATGAAGTGCCGAGAACAAAGAATGTCTTGGTGTCTGCACGAAGACTGGAACATGCGAGCTTGGAGAGTGTGTTCCCGTTGAAGGCTTGCCTTGAGACATAATCTTTATTAGAAAATTGAATAATCCAGTTTGAAGTTGCTACTAACGAACAACTCAAACTATCAAATAAATATATGTTAGACCTAAAAGTATTAAAATCAGCACTTTCACAATTAGAAGAAGAGCGACGAATTCCAAAAGAAAAAATAATAGACGCTATCGAGCAGTCACTCGCTGCTGCGTACAAGAAAGAATACGGTAAACGAGGACAAATCATACGTGCGCGTCTCGACCTCGAGACTGGACTGACGACATTCGAGCAAATCAAAATGGTCGTCGACGAAGCAACAGTTCGTGTACCAAAAGAAGGCGAGGAAGAAGATACAGAAATCGATTCAGCCGATACGCGTGTTCGCTACAACGAAGAACACCACATCTTCATCTCTGACGCGCAAAAAATAAAGAAGGATGCAGCGCTTGAAGAAGAAATAGTTTTCCCTCTTGAAGAAAAAACAGATTTCGGACGCATCGCAGCGCAGACGGCAAAGCAAGTGATCATTCAGAAAATCCGTGAAGCAGAGCGTGATTCTATTATGGACGAATATGGAGGTCATGAAGGCGATATCGTTTCTGGTTTCGTACAGAAAGTCGAGCGTGGCAATGTCATCGTCGATCTCTCTCGTGCAACAGGTATCATCACATTCGACGAACAGATTCCCGGAGAGCGTTACCGTCGCGGAGAGCGTATCCGCGCATATCTCTACTCCGTTGAAGACGGGATTCGTGGCATCACACTCAAACTCTCTCGCACTCATCCAAAATTTATTGAATCTCTTTTCGCCATTGAAGCACCTGAAGTGGCAAGTGGCGTCGTCGAAATCCGAGCGATTGCACGTGAAGCTGGTGCTCGTAGCAAGATCGCAGTTATGTCGAACGATCCAAACGTCGACCCCGTTGGTTCATGTGTCGGACAAAAAGGTATCCGTGTTGCAACAGTGATGAGCGAACTCGGCACAGAAAAAATCGATATCATCCCTTGGAACGAAGACTTCGCAACATTTGTCTCAAATGCACTCTCCCCTGCTCACGCACTTAAAGTGACAGTTGATGAAGAAACACACGAGGCACATGTCGACGTGAAGGAGGACGAATTATCTCTCGCTATCGGTAAAGGCGGTCAAAATGTTCGCCTCGCTGCGAAATTGACTGGATGGAAAATCGACATCAAGGGCGTCTCCGCAGACGGAAGTGAAATAATTCCTGAAGACGTGGGTAGGCCTGTTCAAGCAAAAGAAGAAGCTCCTATCGACAGCTCTTTGGAAGCAAAAGAAGAAGTATCCGATGAAGAAGCACAAACACCTCTTGTAGAGATTGACGAGCCAGTAAAAAAAGAAGATGATGAAGACTACGAGGAATCGAAAGTAGAATCCCGTTCATAACTTTTTACTTAATTAAAAAACCGTCCAAGGGCGGTTTTTTAATTTATTTACTGAGCATCGGTATTATTTGTTTTTTGCGAGAAACTATTCCTGGCAAGATAGTCGTATCGCTTACCGCCTCAACACCAAACGACTCTTTTGAAATCGTCTTCGCTTTGTTTTCGCGTGTAAACAATGTTGCCTGTTCATTCAATATATCGACAACAAACAGTAGAACCGTATCAACACCGTCAGTTACTTTCAATTTCTCAATTGAATCAACCAAACCTTCATAGCGATCAAGGACGAACTGAGGCTCAGTTGTCTCGACAACCGAAATTCTAATTTGCTTTCCTTTTATATCAAACACCTTCGAATCCAATTTTACCAATTCATCATCGCTGAATCCTGATATGTCGGATTTAGCCTTGAACATTTCATTCGCATATTCAGTCATATTAATTCCGAGAACTAATGCGAGTTTTTCTGCCAATTCATTATCTTGATCTGTCGTTGTAGGGCTTCTAAATTCAAGAGTATCGGAAAGTATTCCTGAGAGCATAAGTCCTGCAATCTCGCGAGGAAAATCTTTTGGCTCAATATTCATAACGTTGAACATCACAGTCATAGTGGAAGCAAAAGGTTGTATGACCACTTCAAGGGGGGAAGACGTCTTGAGTCCTCCAGTCAGTTTGTGGTGGTCGATAATAGAGATAATGTTGGTGTCGTTGATGTTTCCAAACAATTCATCCGCATTGTTAGTGTCGACAATACTTACCGTGTCTTCATTTGAAACTGCTTCAAGAAGAGCAGGCATTGTGAAACCCCATTTTTCCAAAACAAACAACGCTTCTTTGTTGGTGCTACCGAGAACGTATGGCACTGCATTGAGCTTGCGATGGTTTCTCAAAAACCAAGCCCATACTATAGTACTAGCGACGGCATCGGTATCAGGAGATTGGTGCCCAAATACTTTGGTTTCATTCATATTTATAGAATATATTTTTAACAAACTCATATTATCACAAATCTCAGGAAAATAAATACCGACCCTACACTTATCTCTACCAGCTTAGTTGTTCACAACCATCACACTTTTCCTCTTCCATTCGTTATATACTATAGGAAGCCCATTACCTTGTATGGTTGTGGCCAAGCTTTGTTTATTAATTAATAACTAATTAAAAGTATGAAGTCAAAATATTTAATTGCTTTATTGCTTATGCTTGGATTAGCCACTTTCGCTGGCCTCCAACATGTTCGTGCGGAATCAGGCTCAGGAAGTGACGACTCTAGTCAATCATCTGATTCTTATGACGACGACTCATCAGAAGATGGTTCAGCCGATGTCGAAGAAACTGACGACTCTGGTATGGATTCAGCGAGTGATTTGGATGAATCAGACGAAGACGTGAGCGATGATTCTGGTGACGATAGCTCTGATAATTCAACAGATGATGACTCAATTAGCAATGAACCGAAGTCAGTCAATCCTAGATCTTCTGAATTAAAAAGGGACTTTTTCGAGAGAAGAACAACCGTATTGGACAACTTAAACAATCGACGTGAAGAGATGGGAGAAAACAAAGATGAAATGAAAGACAGAACAGCTGAGAATCGCTTCAATACACCGAAAGAAGCACGCGCTCATTTTGCAAATGCTGCACAGGTTGGCATAGCCAATTTGGAAGGAAACATTATTCCACGCATTGAATCACGTGTAGAAAAAATGAAGGCTGCTGGCATAGATGTTTCTGATATCGAAAGCAATATCACTATCGCAAAGGAAAAGGTTGCCGCAGTCAAAACTGCATTCGAATCAATGAAAACTTTGTTTGACAGCGAATCTGCAACAAAAGAATCAGTGAAGGTAGCAGGCGAATCAATCAAATCAGCTATGGTTGAAGCACGAGAATCATTGAAGAGTGTTGTCGAGGCACTCAAGAGCGCATATGGCGACATGCCAACAGATGCGACGCAATAATTATTTATTATAAAAAGTAGCAAAATAAAACACATATGGACAACAACACAACACCAAACACCAACCAAGGAGGTACGCCTCCGATGAGCGGAGCAAATACAGGTGCGCCGATGCATCACTCTCACAAAGGTCTTGTCTGGTCGCTCATCATCATTATTATTATCATACTAGCAGCGATATTTATCCTGAGGGAGGCTGACACGGTTTATGATGATAGCGATACAGTAAACGTCCAAACGACGACTGACACAGAAACACTCGACAATGCGTCGGATGATTTGGGAAGTATAGAGACAGATATCAACTCTCTCGACTTCGACCAAATGGACACTCAATTGCAGTAGAGAAAAAATTGCCACGTCTCAAAACACCATCCTTCTCGATGGTGTTTTGTTTTGACAAAAAGTCGTTCGCCCTGTAAACTCGGTCAATATGAATACAAAAGTGAACAAACTCCCTGATAGCATTATTGAAATTGAAGATGAGATTTCTTCCGAAATATTTCTTTCTTATGAGGACAAGGCTTTCGCTCGCATCAACCAAAACATAGAGATTGACGGCTTCCGCAAAGGAACTGCTCCAAAAAACCTCGTTATCAACAAAATCGGCGAGATGGCGCTTCTCGAAGAAATGGCAGAGATGGCGATTGGAAATGCATATCCAAATATATTGAAAGAGACAGGTATTGACGCTATCGGCAGACCCGAGATAACTATCCTCAAGATTGCTCGCGGCAATCCGCTTGTTTTCAAAATCAAAACTGCCGTCGTTCCAGAAATTGAGCTCCCCGATTACGCACAGATTGCAAAAAAGATCTCTGCAGAAAAAGCTCTCGATGTCACCGATGAAGATATCGAGAAAACAATTTTGGAAATTCGTCGCATGCGAGCGCATGAAGATGTGCACATCGCACTTTCTCCGGACGAACAAAAAGAACACAAACATCCAGAAATCAAGGACGAGGATTTGCCAGCCGTTGATGACGCATTTGTGAAAACTCTTGGTGCATTTGAAAATGTCGATGCATTTCGCGCGAAGATAAAAGAGAACATTGTACTCGAGCGCGAACGAATCGCCAAAGAAAAGCGTCGCATCGCAATAACCGAAAAGCTCATCGAAGAAACTGTAATCGAAGTTCCTCGTATGCTGATTGATATAGAACTCGATCGCATGTTCGCGCGTTTGCGAGGCGACATCGAACAGTCAGGACTCAAACTCGAAGACTATCTCGCGACTCTCAAAAAAGATGAGACTGCGATCAAAAGCGAATGGGAAACTGATGCGAGGAAACGTGCGAAAGGAGAGCTTATCATTGACGCAATCGCGAAAAAGGAGAATATCGTCCCGGACGCGGAGAAAGTGGACAAGGAGGTTGAAATGCTCATGAAGATGTACAAAGATGTTGACCCGATTCGCGCCCGCGATTATGTTATGCACTTCATGCTCAATCAGAAAGTTATCGAATTCCTCGAAAGCCTCTAATCGTGCTATTATGGAGTTTGTGGCTATAGAGATAATTTTTCATTATTAATTTTTTATTTTTCATTAGTTGTTATGCTTATTCCTACAGTCATAGAAAAATCACAATTTGGCGAACGGGCGTACGACATCTACTCTCGCCTTTTACGTGACCGTATCATCATGCTCTCTGGCTCCATCGACGACCATACAGCGAACATCGTGATTGCACAGCTTATTTTCCTTGCAAACGAAGATCCAAAAAAGGACATAATGCTCTATATCAACTCTCCAGGCGGATCAGTCTCATCTGCTATGGCAATATTCGACACTATGAACTATATCAAGCCGGATGTATCGACCATCTGTATCGGCATCGCAGCGTCTGCTGCTGCTGTCATCCTCTCGTCCGGACAAAAAGGAAAGCGTTTTTGTCTTCCAAACTCCGAAGTCATGATTCACCAGGTCATGGGTGGTGCTGAAGGACAGGCGTCTGATATAGAGATCGTTGCACGCCATATCCTCAAGATTAAAGAAAAGCTCAATAACATTCTTGCAAAAAATACTGGGAAAACATCTGCGCAGATTGAGAAGGATTCTGACCGCGACTACTACATGAGCGCTGATGAAGCCAAGAAATACGGTGTCATCGATGCGATCCTCGACAAAGCTCCGACGATAAAGTAGCAGAAATAATCTACAAAAACGCCTTCGGGCGTTTTTTGATATAAAAAATTCCGTCCAGAAATATTCTGAACGGAAATATGTTTTATCGAGTTTCAAATGCTTTGCGATATGCAATCAGAGCCTCCTGAATGTCGATTACCGACATGTGCTCTGCGTCCTTTACCACAAAGTTATTTGCATACATATCGCGGATAATATCTACAATGATATGTCCTTGCAGGTTGTGATAGAACTCATTGTTCGTATCCTCAAACGACAGTGCGGACTTTATTGCGTTCCAAAGACATGTATTATTTTCAAATTCTGCCTCTTTCCATCGAAGCGTCAGTGCAGGATAAGGAGTGACATCGGACGTGTCGAAGAAAATTTCTCCAAAGTCCTCCAGCATTGCATACACCCTGCCGGCTTTCTGAATCCCTTGAAACGACATAATCGAGGGAATATCGCATGTCTCTACATAATCGGAGTCACCTATCGCGTAGTATCCTGGCATCGGATAATGGTTGATCCAAAAGTATTGCCCTTCACCAAATGACGCAACTTCTGGATATCTTTCAGAAAGCACAATACAGGTGTCATCTGAAACAATTTGTGTGTGACCTGCCACACTAAACCCGAAAGATAGAATGGCAACTATGATAAAGATTACCATCCAAACGTCATTCTCTTTTTTCATTTTTTTTTTTTAAGGTTCGATTATTGTCATGCACAATACTACCAATCTGGCATTTCGTCAACCCACCGCTCTCAACAAAAAAAGCTGACCTTTCGATCAGCCTAAAATTTTCAATATCCTATATTTATTATTTCCTCATACGCTTGCTCTTTTGAAATAATTTCACGAGAGCTTGCGTATTCATACTCACGATAGAGCGCCATACTTATCTCTATCGAGCTCATGCTCTTTTCTTCACCAGCATCCACGATTCCATGAGTCATCATATCCTCAAATTTCTGTTTCCAGACTCGACTAGTGCCAGCACAAGAAATGATTCCCTCACTCAAAGTTTTGTATGATGAAAAAGATCCATAATACCACCAGCTCGTCTGCGCAGGGTCTTTGGTCAACTGAGAAAAGAAATACTGTGCTGGTCCGATCTCTTTGTCATAAAATCGCACCCAATCCCCTTCCTTTACACCTTCTATAAATTTTGGGTTTCTGAAAGTACCGCAGGTCGGATTGAACCCGAAAATTGTATCAAAATAGAAGGGGGCTATGTCACCATTTAAAGTGAAATATGTTTCCCTTTCAGGATTCAATGTATCAGGAATCAACTTCATCTTTTCACAATACTCAGGGTCTGTAAGTATTTTCGAAGTATTGTCAGGATTGAAATAAATAAGAAAATGTTTCTGCACTTTTGAGACAGAATCCATTTTTACTTCATCTTCGCTTTCATGGCGAATGTTTAAAAAAATCAAAATGAATATCATGATGAGTAGAACTGCTCCTACTATTCGAGACATTCTTGCGCTTTTTTCAGACACGTCCATGTCCGCATTTGGGTAATCGTTTGGGTAGTTTTTCATACTATGTTGGAGATTTTAATGTGTGAATACAATTATCAAAACTCTACGCCTATTGGCGCTCCCTGTCAACCCGGTAGTAGAGCTTGGTGATATCCGCTTAGGCGAATGCACTCGGTGCTTCGTCAAGTCTCACTACCGGGTCAAATCCCCTCCATTTCCCTCGACTTCTCTCCCACCATCTGCTAGTATGAAAATATCTTATGAGTTAACGTCTGTCACGGTAGAAGGACTCGAAAGACTGAATTTATGACTTTTATTTATACCCTATCTCTCATTCAGCATTTCGCGAGCAATTAGCTTGAGCCTTTTGGCGTGGCACAAATAATAAGCCACATTATGAAAACAATAATAATAGCCATCGTCGCACTCGTTGCGGGAACTGGCGTAGGATACTTTCTCCGTCTCATTATATCCCTCGGAAAAAAGGGGTCTATTGAGCTTGAGGTCAAACAGCTTCTTGTTGCAGCAAAAGAAGAAGCTCAAAAAATAGTTGCTGAAGCGAAGACAAAAGAACTCAACTCGCACGAAGAAGTAAAGAAGGTAGAAAAGGAGAAAGAAACAGAGTGGAAAAGAACAGAAGAGCGCCTTATCAAAAAAGAAGGCTTTCTCGACGAGCGTCAGCATGATATAGACAAAGAAGTAGAAAATATCAAAAAGAAGATAGAGGAAGTGAAGGAAGCGAAAGAGAAGGTGGAGGCATTGGAAACAGAGAAAGTGTCTGCACTCGAGAAGGTCGCGCGACTCTCTCAAGAAGAGGCTCGAGAAAGTTTGATGGAAGATGCACGCAAGAGATATGAAGAAGATTTGCTTATACGACTCCAGAAACTTGAGCGAGAAAACACAGAGAAGCTCGAGATGCGTGCCAAAGAAATCTTGGTGACATCAATTCAGCGATACGCAGGTTCTGTTGTTCATGAAATCATGACGACATCCGTACCTATTGTTTCAGATGAAATCAAAGGCAAGATTATCGGCAAAGAAGGACGCAATATCAAAGCATTTGAACGCTCTGCTGGAGTTGAGCTTATCGTCGATGAGACACCTGGAGCTATCATCATCTCTGCTCACGACCCTGTCCGCCGTCAGATTGCCCGATTTGCTCTCGAGAGCCTCATCCTCGACGGACGTATCCAGCCAGCCAAGATAGAAGAAGAGGTGGAGAAAGCGAAAGGTGAAATCAACAAGATCATCAAACAAAAAGGAGAGGAGGCCGTCTATGAATGCGGTATCTTCAACTTCGATCCACGACTCGTCGCTATCATCGGACGTCTTTTCTTCCGTACATCATACGGACAAAATGTTCTTCAACACTCAGTGGAAATGTCTCACATCGCAGGCATGATAGCAGAAGAGCTTGGCGCTGATCCTTATATCGCAAAAGCAGGTGCGCTTGTTCACGACATCGGAAAAGCACTCGACCACGAAGTTCAGGGTACGCACGTCAACATCGGTATGCGCATCCTTGAGAAATTCGGTGCTGACCCTCGCATTATCCTCGCAATGCGAAGTCACCACGATGAATATCCATACGAAACACTCGAATCTCACATCGTTCAAGCTGCCGACGCTATCTCCGGAGGACGCCCAGGGGCTCGTCGCGACTCTGTCGAACAATACATCAAGCGTTTGCAGGACATCGAGAATATCTCGAATTCATTTGCTGGTGTCGAGAAAACATACGCTCTCTCGGCGGGTCGCGAGGTACGCGCATTCGTCTTCCCCGAACAAGTGACTGACATCGAGGCGAAAGAACTTGCACGCAATATTGCTCTTCGCATCGAACAAGAGCTCAAGTATCCTGGTGAGATCAAGGTGATCGTCATTCGTGAATCGAGAGTTATAGAATACGCTCGGTAGTAAAAGCAAAACACCGACTGCCCTTTATGGGCAGTTTTTGTCTTTCTAATAATATATGTTTGCTTTGACGAATTGCATTTTTATGTTAATGTGATGAAAATTTTGAAATGAAAAAAAAGAATAATATGATGTTCGACCTTACTCATGGTTGGAATCAAATTTTAGTCTACCTCGAAAATAGGGGGAAGATAACCAGAGAGGAGAAGCGGATGTTTTTGGATTTCTTTCTTGGTGTTACCGAAAAGAATATTCTAGAAACCTATCGAGTTTCTAAACAAGCTCTCCGAGAGAAAGTAAGTCAACTGCTCTCACTTGTATTGGCAACAAACGAAACCATCCTAGCCGATGCATTGAAGTATCAGGCGTTTCTTGAAAAAACCAAAAAGTTGAAGTTCCGTACGCTCAGCATGGAGACTTATTCAGACAAACTGATGTCTGTGTTAAATATGAGAGACGTTCGATTTTTGGACGGGTTGAAAATCAAAACTTTCAACGATCTTCTCTTTGTGGAGCTGAAAACAAAAAAGACGAAAAGCGCCCAAAAAGAAAATGAGCGACTGCTTGCAGTCGTTCAAAAGGTGGTGACACATCTTGGAATTTAAAAAAGAAGAAATTGAAACACCCGGAAATATTTCCGGGTATATTTTTTATACTCTGCCAAAAAGCTCTTCTGTGAAGCAATCCTATGTAAAAATCCGCATTGACTGAAATATCATTGCAAAATAAGGCCATTTTGGCTGAGTCGCCAAATACCCTTGATCTGCTTGCCTGTTTTCGAGGAAAGGCTATAATATCCATAGCTATAGGCTTCCCTGTAAGCTAAAGCTAAGCTTAGCATTAGTAGTTAACTTTTATGCGCCGAGCGAATGTGTCTGCAGACTCAAACGCAAAGAGCGCAAAATAATCGTATGAACAAACAAGCACTTGTTGATATGGTCCACGGAATGATCGGTGGCACCAAAGTCCAAGCAGAGCAGGTCGTCGAAGGAATAATTGAATCAATCGTTTCAACTTTGAAAAAAGGCGGCGAAGTTTCAATAGCAGGTCTCGGTATCTTTTCTGTGAAAGCTCGTGCAGCTCGCATGGCTCGCAATCCAAAAACTGGTGAGCAGGTCAAGGTCGCTGCAACTACTGTTCCAAAGTTCCGTGCTGCAAAGGCATTGAAGGACGCAGTAAAGGGCTAATTGAACCGATTCGTTCCCACTTATAAAAACACCACCCTCGGGTGGTGTTTTTATTTCTTTTCGTTCGGATTATGTGCTGGGTCGGGATGTGGCTCCTTGTTCTGCTCGCCTGGAGTAAATTGATCCTCTTTCTCATTTGGAGAAGGAGAGGGAGAAGTTTTCTCCCCGCCCTTTTTCTCTTCATTGTTCCCTTTCGTCATTTCTGGCTCAAGCATTTTCCCCTCCTTGTTGCGGAGCTCTCCGATTCCACTTCTCCATCCTCCTTCACTCATATGTGTATTGTATATTTATTTGATAATTTTCCCATTTTTTATAAATGTAAATCTCTCTACTCTTCCATAGGGATCCCGAGCTCACCACCCATCAGCCCCTTTATAGCTTTCGCATACTCGATCTCTTCTTGGGAAGATTCATTGTTTTGTCTATCAGGCAGACGCCCAACAGCTTCAGTAATAATTTCTGGTGAAAATGAAAACGCCTTTTTGATTTTAAGTATTATAGGATCAGCGTGTGCGGTCAAACCATCTTTTTGTTTATCCACTCCCATATACTTTTCTACACATTTTAATTTTACCATACTGACATATACATCGGCCATTTTTTCAAGCACCAAGGGAGGGACTTGTCTTCCTCCAAATAGAGAGAGCGTAGCTTCACCGAATTGTTCAAAAGAGTCGTGATCAAAAAAATCTCGTCCGGCAAATAGTTTTTCAACAGAGCTTGTCATATACTCGCTCTGCAAGATAACGTTTATATCTACACCTCGGATCGATTTCATAATTTTGAGTACAGCTTTCATGGTCTCCTTTGGCCAATAGAATGCATCCATCAAGACAGTGCTGTATGCATTTTGAACATTCTTTGTTAGAAGAAAAGAGTCAGAAATATCTACGCATTCACTCTCTACAAATTTTTTTACCTTATTGAGTTTTGCAAATATTTGCTTTGGCTGTTGCACTTCCTTCAACAAAAGCTCTTCTAAATGCTTGAGTCGAACTTCAACCTGAGTATCCTTTTTAAAAAGATTATTTTCAAAATTGTCGTTCGGTTCCATATGTGTATTGTATACTTATCTGATATTTTCCCCAAGATCGAGAGACACTCGAGTTCCGCGAACAGATGCTCCGATGGGTGAGTTACCTTCAAAAATATTACCATGGGGTATCAGTATAGTACGTGGGGCTTCAATTGTGTTATTTTTCTGCTGGGGGTTGGTTTGGTTGTTCATTATCATCCAAGTCCTCAAAGCCAAATACAGCACTGCCACGTACGAAAGCAGATCCCTCTTTTCCAAAAATAACTTCACATGTAAAGTCGACATTATTCTGAGCCCTCGAAGCTCGCGTCGCTATGGCATAAATTTCATCCGAAGGTATGTAATAAAATCGTATTCTATATCCAATAACATCGTACGGTTTATTCTCTTTTTGATCTATCGGTGGATTTGATGCCAACCTATTGGCCATTTCATAAATTTTGTTTGTTAAACTAGTATCACCTTGATATGCAAAAGCAAAAGATGTTTGAAGTTCAGCTAACGTGGTAGTATCTACAATATTGTTATCTCTCTTATTTATAATCTCAATCATGCGTTCTTTGTCTTCGTTACTAAAAGTATCATTTGCTTTCTTTCGCTTTTTGAAAACTGTTGTTTCAAAATTCATAGAATCCTCGATGTCGCGTGTAAATCTTTCTTTGTGCACATAATCGATTGCTTCTTGCGATATTTCTTTTATCGATGTGATTGCCTCCTTTGATTCATTGTGCATTTGTTCAAATGATGGATTTTGTATTTTCATTTTTTAAATTTATATTCTTATAAAAGCCCCAAGATCGAGAGACACTCGAGTTCCGCGCAGTCACGCTCCCGAGGAGAGAGATTTTTTCGAGGGCGTCGACTTTCGTCTAGACGCGCTCTCGAAAGAAAGTGTGAACTACATAAAACGGGATTGTCTCTCGGTCTTGAGCCACCTCGCCTCCGCGAGATGCAGCAAGACCTTACATATTATAAAACATTTTCTCATAAATTCTAAATCAAACCACCATTGTATACAACAATGAACCAAACAATAGCTTTTTGTCACAAAATTGCATCGATGGAAAAGGAAATAGCATTTCTTCGCTCTTTTGTGATAGGTATCTCGGGTCGTGATGAAGAAGGCAATTACAATTCTGCATTTGCAAAAAAAGTTCTTGCTTCGTCCCGAACGAAGCCAACTGGCAAAATAGCATCTGTCAAAGATTTCCTTCGTAAGTTTTCCAAATAATCCATGGTCACTATATTTCTACTCCCGTGATTTTGAAAAGCAAAATCGTGGTTTGCAGAAGTCTACATTGCTCAAACTAGCAAAGCTTATTGATGTGTTTATCAATAACCCGTTTAATTCTATGTTGCACACCAAACCTCTCACCGGCAACTATACTGGACATTACTCTTTTAGAATCACTCGGGAATACAGAGTAATCTTTAGATTTATTGACCCCACAAGCGCATACTTTGTGGCCATTGGTCAGAGAAAAGATATTTATCGCTAGTTTATAATATTCGACCGTTTATATATCTCTATCAACCTCCTTCGTATGAAAGAAGCTGAATAAAGAGCAGGAAGTTTTCATTTGAAAACCTCCTGCAAAAATATTTAACCACCATTTTGCTCTCTTTCGCGCTGTAACCCTACAGTGTTACTCGAGTATTACACCTCCGGTGATAATCCGGACCCTATTCCTGTTTGCCAACAGAACAGTGTAAAAATTATTTAATCAAACCAGCCTTGCGGAGTGCTTCCTCCATGGCATCATTTGATTGAGTCAGACCATCGAAACGGTCATCTTCAATCAGTTTTGCCTCTGGCTCAGCATCCGCTTCGTCCTGCTCAACTTCGGCCAAGGTTTTCTCAAAACTTTCTTCAGTACTAGCAATCAAAGCTTGCGCTTTTTCATATTCAGCACTAATTTCAGTTTTGATTTCCTCGGCCTTGGTTTTCACCGTCTCAATTCGTTCGGCTGAATTTTCAAGAGTTAAACCCTCGATCATTTCCGCTTTTAACGTTTGGAAACGGTTGCGCAGAACCATTCCCAAATCGGTCGTACTCCACCCTAGATAAAAGGGCATTTCCGACGGAATAGAAATTACACTTGAAATTTGGTTCTCGAAATGAGGAACCAAATCTTTTTGTGCAGTAGCGGACCGCGACACTTCGACTAATTTTTCATAGTCCTCATGATGGAAAGTGTCTTGTATGTAGCGAATGGTGCCATCACACACATTCGCTATCTTCACCCAGCTAGCTGGATCAGTTGGTGCATCTTTGGATGCTTTTTTTATTGTTTCTTCGATTACCTCTTTCGAGTCGAAGTCATAAACCCAACAGATCCGGCCCCCACTATCTAGCCATGACATGTCATTGTCTGACAAAGTAGAAGGAGGCATCTCCATCAAACCCAGATACATCACTGCATCCAGATAAGAACCGGTGCCGTCACCTGGGAGCTTAACCAGGCCTTCAATCCCCTCACCATTTATAGTGAGTTTTCCAACCATTAAGGTTGGGGATTTCCAGACAGGCCTGAAAGAAAACGACAGACCGCTTTCTTCCAGACTTACGGTCCCGAGGCGATTTGTCACCTCTCGAGACTCTTCTGATATTGCAGGTTCAAACCCGTTCTGAAAAAACGGTTCATAGATCAGTGTCTGCAGTTTTACTACAGAAACCCCCTTTGGTTGTTCTGCCGACCCAGAGCAGGTTGTTTCAACCTTCAGAAACTCTGTCTCTGACTGCAGGCGGAAGCCACACCTGGCAGAAAAATCTCGACCTCCATCGAGGACAACCAGCTGATTGCCGATAATCCATGTCATCCAGACACGGAAATCATCAACCTGCTGCTTTGCCTCTTTTGGTAGCAGATTATAAAACTCTTCACCTCCAGTAAGACCGAAGGTAAAATTGTTATAATCCGTATCAGAAGAAATTACTTCCTCCCGATATGCCACCGTACGCCTCACACCGAAATTGATTTGACTCTTATCAATTTCAATATAAGGTCCGCCCGATACCTGATAAGTCGGGGCGATTTCATCTACTCGCAGGAATTTCCCGCTTTTGATGATTATACATTTTTCGAGCTCCATTAATTTTGGATTCTCGATAATGTATTCACAGCCCTCCTGAAGGACATCTCCCCATGGGAGACTTTTTTCTAAGAGGACTATTTTTCCGTGATCACGGACCGGTTTTCCTGACCGGTACGTAAACTTAAAGTAATTTTTCATTATTTTTTTTAAATTTTTATTTTGCGCAAAATTACGCAAGATTTTTACGTACCAGCCCTTCATTCATCTGGTAACGCAACATGTGGGCCTGAGCCACATATTGTTGCATTTCACCAAATCCATTACCTACGCCATTAAATTCGGTGCAGGTGCTCGGCAGACGCGGATGCTCTACCAACCTGTTGTACCCACAGTACAACTCTTGCAAGCCTTCGTGCAATATGCCGAGGCTCGGCAAGCGGTTGTCGTGGCAGTACAACTGCTCGAGCGTCACCGGTAGCTGCGGTAATTCCGACAACTTGTTGAACCCACAAAAGAGTTCTTCAATCTGTGAGTTTTGCATGCACGGCAACGAAACAAGCTTGTTGCAACGTACATATAGCCTCAACATCCCTGCTGGTATTGCCTTTGGAAGGCTCACCAGCTTGTTTTTTTCAGCACGCAACTCTTCCAATGTTTTTGGAAGAGTTGGAATTGCAGTCAATTGATTTTTATCAACCCGCAATGTGCGGAGTTGCGTATGATCAATTGCTGGCAATGCCGTGAGCTGGTTGTCATTCAGCTCGGCAATCTCTACGCTCGCTGGAAATTCTGGAACGGATTCCAAATTATTCCAGTTCGCGTAAATCAATCGTACGTTTGGCGGCCATGCCACAATTTTCCCGATCTCACATTGATTGAGGATCAATTCCTCCATCTTTGTGAAACGTGAAAAATCCAGAGATCCCAACATTGGGACCTCTGATACGTAAAACTTCTCGAGCCCTGCTGGCAGAGCATCAAGGTTAATCATAACTTTTTCCCAGATCTGGGATTTTGGATCCCAATTCCAGATTTTTTCATTATGATCAATCTGAGCCGGCTGGCTCGGATCCTCAGGGAACGCCGGTGGAAGTTCCGGCTTGAACGGATTCCGCTCAGGAATCTTTTCTGTGTCCTTCTGGGTTACCCCTGGGGAGTTTTGTGAACCTCGTCCCCAATTGCAACAGAAGAACTGTCGCACGGTTGCCGGAATAGCCGGCAAACCGTCTTCACGCCAGCTACTCTTGAGATATAAAATCTCAAGGTTTTTGGCGCCCAGGAAAAAATCCTGGGGAAGTTTATCCAGGCACATATCCATGGCCTGGATTTCTACTACACCTGTCAAATCAGCTCTCATGAGCTGTTCAACAGATTTTGCTTTTATTATCATTTTTTGAGTTTTGGTTATTTTAAATTCCAATTTAAAATCAGAAACTAAAATAACCAAAACTCGCAAATGAAAAATTTTCCTATCAATCCACAAAAATAATTTATGAACTGAATAAGAAAGGAAGATGTAGTTTTTATGCCACATCTTCCAATTTTTTTAACCACTTTTTTAAAATTCTGCAAGCCAACAACCCTTTACTAGTTTGCAGAATTAAGTTGAATAATTATCCAAGGAACTCAAGGATAAATTCTTCAACTTCTTTCGGGTCGGAATGTCCGCCCCAAAATGAAAATTTGCCATTTATTTTTTTCCAGCTTTCACTGGTGCCACCCCATGGCGCTGGGGCAGCAGGAAATTTTTCTTTCAAGGCTGAGCACAGTTCGGCTCCACCAAAAAAGTTAACTTCCTTGTCCTCCCCCACGATGAGGAGGTTTGTGTACTGACCGTAAAAACGGTCAGTGAAAGGAGCACATTTGCTCTCCTTCACGTTGACGATGTACAAATCGCCAACAACCCTGCGGTGTGCCCAACCGCGTACTGCTCCGGCTTCGTGATCCGGAGTAATTCCCTGTGCACAACGATCCGACTGGCGGATCGCCTCAATAACACCCTTCGGTGTATTGAGCATTTCGAGGGCGGGAATCCAGCCCTTGAGATTAGCCACAACGAGCTTTTGATACTCGTTGAGGCTAACCTCCAATTTTTCCGCTACAACTTCCATGGGACACGTCCCACTTCCATTGTACATGGAGATTTTTTCGGTGTTCCAGCCTTCGGGTGCCTGCCCGTTGACTTTCACACCGATGATTTGGATCTCGGAATTCACCGAGCGATATTTTTCAATCGCTTCAGCAATTTTTGTCTCCAATTTTGCAAACTGGGCGCCCCATTTCTGCCCAGTAACAAAAACATGCTCACCAACTCCTTGCAGGAGGTTGATGATTTCTACAGTTTCCAAATCGGAAACCGGCACGACCCACAGGCGCGTGGGATTTCCGATTTTTTTAATTTCCGCCGCGTCGCCGCGAACGGTATCAAGGATGAAATCGGTGAACTTAAGTTCACCATTTTCTTCCCACGCCACCGCGTCCTGATTGGCGGCGTTTTTTATTGTTTTCGCGAGCTCGCTCAGAGCCTCGCGGTTCACCGCATGGTCCGCATACGCGATCCACACGGTCTCAGTCTGCACTTCCTGGGTAGCAGACAAGACCCACATTCCGGCGGCCTGAGTCAAGGTCGTAAGACCAAGCTCAGAGGCACGGGATTTGAGGTATGTCACCATACCTTCGTCCACGGCCTCACCGGATTTTTGAATGGTCGGGATATATATCGCATCCCGCTTGGATGCGAATGGTACCCCGAGGTGGAGTTGGCCTTCTTCACCTACTTGGGCCCACCAGCCCACTGTAGGTTCAAATGTGGAACCCCCACACTCCTTCACTGTCGTGAAGGGATTGGGGTTATAAGTTTCTATTTTCATTCTTTATAAATTTAGTGAACAAAAAATCCCAAGTCTGAGACTCTTTATTCACTAAACTTACAAGCATGAATTTCTATAAACACACATACCTTCACTCACACGGCCACCCTTGACTGTGTGGGGATTTGGAAAACCTCTCCTACTTTCCGGTCTTGTTTTACGTCTGTCAAATCAGCTCTCATGAGCGCTTTAATTGACTTTGCTTTATTTTTTTGATGCTTCTGCGACAAAGGAAGCAAAAAAGTTTTTTCCTACACCAAAACTGGTGAAGACTTTTTAAAAAAATTGTTTTATTTGTGTTTGGTTTACAAAAAACTTCTTTTAAAAAGAAACTTTGTTCAACAAAACTCTTGGATATGAAAATACCCCAATCAATTTACGAATTGCTTCATAAACTGAAAAAGGGTGCCAAGATTTTTTGTATGTGCTTGGCACATTGTTTGTATCTCCAACCGGGAGATGTTCGGAAGTCTTTTGACCATGGAGAAACATTTTTACCCAAAAATGTTTCAAGACTCAAACCATTCTGATCATTTTTACGTTCTAATCAGCGCTTTAACGTCCAAGAAGTTTATCTCGATGAAGGCTTTGCCTTCTTGGATTCCCCTGTTATGCCATCGAGACAGGGGTGGCAACCATTCTTATATTCCTCGTCGAAGAATAATAATGGCTGCGCCGTGAGAACAATCATACATTCGCATGATTGCAGAGACAGCCTCTTCAAAGACTGCCTTCTCACGTTTTTTTTGCTCCTCCACCCTCTGGGAGTTGCACTCTGGGCAGACAATTGTCTTTCCGTTGTGCAATCCTCCGCAGATTGCATCGAAGCCGCTTCCAAACCCCTGATATAGGGCTCGGAAGCTTTTTCCGCATCCTTCCATATTTCAAAAAACTTTTCATTTACTGAAATATGGAAGGATGATTCCTGTTTCGTCTTGCCAATCGATATTATTCAATCGGAAGACTCGTCAGTCCGCCTTAGGCGGAGACAGGTGGAGATTTTGAGGCCTCCAATTGTTATTAACCCTAACCCCTGTTGGCATTTTTGATGGTTGCCTTCCATATTTTTTTCTTTGTGGCTACCTCGTGATTTGTTTCCTTGGAAACTCCTCTTTTGGCTTCACTTATTTTTTACGTTAAGAAAGAATATCTCAACGACGACTGACTACTTACTATTATTCAGTGTCTGTCGTAGTA
>CAZSFR010000014.1:0-1912 GCA_964606295.1 uncultured Candidatus Saccharibacteria bacterium | reverse complement strand
TTTCTAAAGCAACGGATTTAAGGCTCCGGCAGTCTTACGGGACTGTTTGCTTGCCAAAGATCTCTAGTTTTCATCCCAAGGGATTACTCGCCAGACACACTTTGGTCTAAAACCTAAAATCTATTTCTCGCAAAGATTATCTTTTCGCGCTGGCATTTAGTGTCAACCAGATGACAATTTCGAGATACGAATACCCCAATCAATTTACAAATTGCTTCGCAAACTGAATAAGGGTGGCAACGTTTGTAGTTGCCACAGAGTTAACCCGTTTAACCCCATGTAACCCCCTTTTGCTGTTGTGTCGTATTTCAGACAAGGAAGCAATCCTTAATGCACACGGTGGCTATTCTGTACCCGTACAGAAACTTCACCTATTATCCTCGCAAGTGCGTGCGAGCTCCCTGAAAGACTATCCTTTTACAGAAGTCTTCCAAATTTCCCCAAGGGTGCAACCCCCTGAGAAAAATTTGAAAGGTCTATTCTTCTTTCCCTTATTAGGGGGAAGAATAATCTTTTTTACCACCGTTACCCCGGGAAGGGTAACGCGGTTTGAAATTACATTCTCCATATTGGAAATTAAAATTTCAACAATCTCTATTTCTCGTGCGTAGAGGTGCGACGTTCGGTTAGTGTGACGAAACACAGAAAGTTTTTTATGATCTTTTATGAGGCGACTTCCATCCTCAATTTCTTATCCGGTAGATCATGACCGGTTGGTTACCCTATATAGGCCTTCAGGCCTATATAGAGCATCATCACACCAATCGAACTGATTGGTGTGATGATTGCCCACTGATCTCCGGGCACCATCATTGCGATGGTAATCCCGGAGAGAATGAACAACCATCCCATGAGGACCAGCCCCATGGGAAAGCTTTTTGCTCCCATACTTTCATCATCAAAAATTTGATAACAAAATTATGGGAGCAAATCCCAATCCCTCACCAATTTTGAAAATTAGTAAGGGAATAAGGGTGGCAAACTTGCGTTTGCCTCTTATGCCATTTTCTCTATAATCCCCTCTGCTATATCATCAACGACTCCTTCGACGCACAAAACTTTTGCTTCTATGCGATCACCGTCTTGCATGATGTGGTCAACCATTTTTTTAAGTTGCACAATTTCATCCTGCAAAAGAATCACGTCTTTGTTTTCTCTCTTCATAAGAAAAAAATCAAAGGCAATAGATGATAGGCCGAGAATGACTGAGAACACAGACAAAATTATCCCAATGAATGTTATTGTGTTCATATATTTATATTTACTCCACAAATCACTTTGCGGAGCATAAGTACGTCGAATACTCTATTCTAGATTTTCGTTTCATGAATAATCAGAATTGTTTCGGCGCACTATATGTAGTTGTTAAGGTTCAACCTCGAGTACCACATCTCGTCTCTCTTCAGATGACTTCTGTGATCTCTCCGACCGCATGCCGGAGCTCCCTCACTCAAGGAACATTTTTTTCAAGATCTTTTGATAGTCCAATTACCTAAAAGTACTACCTATCTTGCTTCTCAAAAGGAGAAGGTTGTGAAGAAGACTTGTATCGATCATGACCGCTCTGTAATAGATGTTGACGGATGATTCGCATTCAATCTCTCTCCTCTTCACAACTCTCTCCTCAAAGAGTTTGTTTCGGCTTATGTTCCGAAAACATTTGAACGAATATCGATGGGTTAGGTCTTTATTCGCTCTGGATGTTTTCACAACCATGTGGCAAGTTGTACCGTCTGACTCTCCGTTTGCATGGGACTGTCATTTGGCTTGTCGTGGTGGGTGCAAACAATTGATATATCTGAAAAGGACAATTAGCTACTTACTCTCTCCTCAAACGGCGATTTTTGGCTCCCCTGACCATTCAAGTAAATTGCTCTCCTTTTCAATCAATTCTTTTCCCAAAGAACATCAA
>CAZSFR010000013.1:17253-22966 GCA_964606295.1 uncultured Candidatus Saccharibacteria bacterium | reverse complement strand
ATCATACAGAACAACACCAAGCTGTTTGGGAGAATTGATATTGAATTCATGCCCAGCTTCTTTCCAAATTTTCTTCTCGAGAGAAGAGAGTGTTTTGTGATAATCTTCTGAGAGTTTCGCGAGATAAGCTGTATCTATTTTGATACCACGTGTTTGCATTTCTCGTATCGGTACGCGGATCGGAAGCTCAATAGAATTATATACATACGAAAGCCCGTCAGAATCTATTTTCGCAAGGATCCTTTTCTTTGCTTCATCCACTGAATTCGCATTGTCGAAATGCAAAATATCATTTTCTGTAAGATTGGTTTCGTCGGAGCGTAAAAGCCACAATGCAATCGAAAGCTTCTCGAATTCGTCTGGGTCTATTTGGGTTTTTGATTCACTTTCTACTATCTGTGGGATACCATGCGCTTTTTCAAGTACATTTTTTACTCTCGCTATAAGTGACTTAAATTCTAATTCCCGAAAAAGCTTTTCAATTTTTTCAATTTCAACACTTTCACCAAATTCCTTTTCTGGGAGGGTAAAATGTATCGGTGCATCTCTCCTAATTGTTGCCAATGTCTTTGAAAATATTGCCTCGTCTTCATGTGTCTTCAAAAGCTCGATAATACGTGGAGTTATTTTGAGTGCGGAAAGTTCCTCGGGGTTCTTTTTTATTTTTTTATAAATATTTTCGATTGTCCCAAAAGATGATATGAGTGTCGTTGCTGTTTTTTCTCCGATTCCTGGCACACCTATGATATTGTCTGACGGATCACCGCGAAGCCCTTTGTAATCTGGTAAGAATTCTGGACCAAACCCAAATCGCTCTTCTACCTTTTCTTCGTCATATAAAACTGTATCGTTAATTCCTTTTTTGAGTGTGAAGACTTGCACACGTTTGCCATCCACAAGCTGAAGTGTGTCCATATCACCAGATGCAATTATAATCTCTATATCTCTATTTTTCTTTTCCATCTCGACGATTGTGCCCAACATGTCATCTGCCTCAAATCCAGGATGGTCATACATAGGTATACCAAATGCTTCGAAAATCTTCCGTGAGCTTATGAGTTGTGCGACAAGTGCGTCATCAGCTTTGGCACGCTTTCCCTTGTACGCATCGTACGCTTCGTGACGAAATGTCTTCCCAGGAAGGTCATATGTCGCCACAATATAGTCAGGCTTGAGGTCAGTCATAATACGAAGAAGCATAGCGGAGATACCGTAGAGAGCCCCTGTTGGCTCACCCTTGGACGTCGAGAAGTCCGGGAGTGCGTGGTATGCCCTGTGGATGATAGCGTGAGAATCGAGGAGCACAAGGCGTTTTTTGAGGCTAATTTTTGCCATAAAATGAGTATACTCTGTCGTTTGTGTTTATAAAAGGTTACGCGTCGGTACATGTAAGTTGGGTATGCATGGTACTGAATACCAACCATAGCAAAACAGTGACGGCCGTCATGGTTTTGCTATAGATATTATAGGAAAAGAAAAGCGACATATGTATATTTCAAGGAATAATAAAGTCGCAGATATTGAATCCACGACACATTATAAATTACAAATTTCGCCTAAGAGATGATTCCTCTTGAACTGCCCATGATTATTTTGGGCTGAACAGCCTGCACATTGGCATCCGGTTTGGATGATAATATCGTTGTCGGTATCTTTTTTAACTTCTTTTATTGCAACAACATCAGTTGGCATAATACCCTGCACCTCCATTGAGCCTGATTTTACTGCGTCAAAATTTCCGTCGACCAAATAAATCTCGTGTATAACCATGATCGATATCTATGGTCCTCCACTTTACTGTCGCCGTAACTTGATCTGTTCCACCTGTAGTTGCATTTTTTGTTGCTATCGACACCATCGACGCAACAAGGGGTATCACTACCCAGAATGATGTGAACTTTTTTTCATAAAAAATTGATTTGTCTAGATTGCACGCCGTTCGATGTAGACGCCAACCATGTCAGACGTGGTCAATTCGTCGCGTCTTTTCATCAACGTGTTGTAACGTTACATTGTAAGCGTTTTTTGGGATCGCATGCTTCACTATTTCTGGCCACTCAATGAGGATGAGATTGTCACCGTCGCTTGCTATTTCATCCCACCCGATGACTTTCAATTCTTTTTCATCTTTCAAACGATACGCATCTATATGTATGAGATGTTTCCAGTCTTTATTCTTCAACACATAGCTTTTCATAATGACAAAAGTTGGAGATATCATATTCTCTTTGACACCGAGCATGCGTCCTATCGACTGCGTGAGCGTCGTTTTGCCTGCACCGAGATCTCCTGAGAGCGCGACAACAGTTGCGCCATTGTCTTTCTTTGAAAGAGCGCCAAGGATTTCTCGTGCGATATCGTCTATATTTTCTATGCAAAACTCCATATGCTCGATAGTAGCATTCAGTACAAAATAACAAAACCCCGCCTAAGCGGGGTTTTGTTTATCACTATCTGTAACTATTAATGAGGTAAGTCATTTATAGATCTAGATGTTGTAGATGTATGAGTAACTGTTCGTCGTTCAGCCAATCTTCGTGTCACCAATACCAAGAGAAGAATCGCGATTATAAGTAAGATCCATCCCAAGAATGAGTTTGGCAAGAAGTCAGCTCCTAAGAAAGCAAATGCTCCGAGTGAGCTTCCGCAACGTGTTACGTCATGAATCTTGTACGCGATAGCATCTTCTTGTCCGAGAGTAGTTTGGTATGTGTATGCCATAACCGCAGTTGCGACTATGATATCTTCACCACTTACTCCATTTGTTACATCACCTGAGATGAACACTTCACCTTCTTCATTGACTGAAAGTTCATTCAGTTCAACGGTGAGAGTGTTGTCACTTTCTGTGAAGTCACCCTGACTTGCTCTTCGGAAAGAAACATCTGAAGGTAGTGTGACGCGTAGTATCACATCAGAAAGAGCTCTCCCTGAAATGTTCCTGTACTTCACTGTATAGTCATTGATATCAGAAGGACATGAATTGTCATACGGCGATGTGATTTCAAGCATAACTCGTGAATTACCACTTCCTCCACCAACTGAGATTACTGTTGGTCGTGGAGCCACTGTTGGTCCTGGAATAATAGTAGAAACTGTTCGGAAACTAAGTGTATCTCCACAAACTGTTCCACCGCCATTTCTCGCACATGCTCGGTAGTAGTAAATAGTTGTTGGTTGAAGTCCGACAATGAAATTGCCGAATGCTATACCGTCACCCAATCCGAGTGTCTGGTCTTGTGTCGTCAATCCGAGAGAGTTTGTACTTCCCCATTCAAAGTATCCAGTTGAGGAGCTGTTGCCATCATTCGTAAGAAGGCCATTGAGCTTCGCAGATGAACCAGTTACGTTGGTGACGACTGTCGTCACAACGAATGGCGCATCGAAATCTGGAGTGGCAATAACTATGTCGCCACTATCAGTTTCAAATGATTCAATACTTCCACATTGCTCGTCACCATCGTCATCTTCTGCACATGCGCGGAAGAAGTATTCGGTATTATCATCAAGACCAGTGATTGTCGCATTGATATCTTCTGAATCACCATCATTGATGTCACAATCTGCGTCTTTGTCATCATCGAGGTCAGAGACATTGTCATCTGTTCCGTATTCGAACCAGCAATTTGATACATCAAAGTCTCCAGCGTCTATAGAGCCATTGAGCTGTGCAGAGTTTTCATCTTCTTCTGTAGCACTGTCTGTTGAGACATCAAAGTTTTGGTTGTCCGATCCATCTGTCGTGAAGCTTTCGATATCTCCACATTCAGCGGATGCTCCATCTGGATCAGCACACGCACGATAGAAATATTCTGTATCTGCGTCGAGGCCATCAAGTGTAAATTCAAAATCAGTATTGAAGTCGGTTTCTGAATCATTAGCATCTTCTGTATTGTCGAGGTCATCAACAGCGTTGTTGTTGCCCCATTCAAAATAGAGGCTGACGTTGTCAAATTCTCCGACATCTACAGAGCCATTGAGCTGTGCAGAATCTTCATTTTCGTTTGATGCATTTTCTGTAGTGACATCAAAATCTTCTGTCGCATCAGGCGCATTGTATTCGTCGTCATCTGAGTATGAAGAACAACCAGGGTCGTTTGGATAATCTGTATCTCCATCGCCGTCATTGTCGACATTGTCGTCACATTCAGGATCATCAACCACAACCGCGCTTTCACTCACATCAAACTTCGCCTGAACGTAAGCGTAGTAATGTGTTCCAGCAGCTGGAACTGTGCCGATAGAGACTCCACTTCCGAACAACGCACCTGATGTTGTATCAACACCACAGGTAAGACCGTCGAGACATGGATAATAGAGCACTGTTGCACTACCGTCATGGTAGGAAAGTGTTTGTCCTTCACCGCCAGTCACATTGACTGTAACGTTTCCGGATTCAATAATAGTACCTGACGATATCTTCACATTAATATTGTGTGAAGTGCTATCTGCGTACGAAGGAGTCATAGAAACCTTCGTGCCGGGAGCACTAGTTGTACCTATGTTCTTTACGTAGACACTTACTGTTATTGTTTCTCCTGGATCAGCAGAAACAGAAGATGACCATGTTGGACAGCCTTCACAGTCACTGTAGTTCGAAACCATTCCCACAGTAGGAAAACCACTGTAGGGAACGAATTCTACTGTTGCCGCATCAATAGTTTTGGCACCAAAAAAGGCAACCAAAGCAAGGGCGAAAACAGGAATTATCTTTTTGATTATATTTTTCATAATATTTTCTAATATTTATAAATACTGGCTATACTGATATTTTATCACGAATTTCATAAAATGTCAATAGAACCTTTCAAACGCTACTTTTTGCTATCTTTAACAATTTTAAGCTATCAATCGTTGTTCCTTAGTTCGACCACAGGAACTCTCGATTCAAAGCTTAAAAAAATCCCCATCCAAGCCTTGTGGAAGGATGGGAATAGCATACTTGCTTTAAACGGCAGTTTTATCTTCCCCCAACTTTGCGAGAAGAACTGCCGGAATTAGGCGAACCGGGTTTTTGGTTACCGTTTTGGCGGTTACCATTTCCTTTGTTCGAATAATTCTGACCATTTCCTCCCGAGTTGCGGGTGGTTGGTTTTTTGTATGATGTACCATTGCTCTTCTTTGCCGAAGAGTTGGATTTGTATTTTGCACCATCACCCTTATTCATGGTGGTGGATTTGCTTTTCGGAGCAGGTGCTTTTTTCACCCCAGAACCAGAAGCTTTCGAAGCATTAGTTGACTTCTTTTCCTGATAAGTCTTGGTAGGCTTATCATAATTTTGGTCAACATTTGCGTCTTTACTTTTCTGATTAAGAGTTTTTTGTTCTCTAACAATCTGTTCTTTAGACTTTGGTTTACCCTGAGTCTCATAAGATTTTTTGTTATCAACTTTTTTGAACTCCTTTGTTTCAGGATTTTTGTTTTGCTGTGACTTGATCTGATAACCCTTGTTAGAGCCAGTTTGATCAATTTTTTTTTCTTGAGCTAATGCAAAAATTTCATTCTGGTCCTTTGCAGTTCCAGTTTTTGTTTTTGCAACAACATAATTGTTGGATTTTACTCCGCCAACTTTGTCTTTGTTCTCAGCAAAAGTTACTTCGCCCCCTGTGGCATCGGACTTTTTGTAGTCCTTTTTAAACCCGGGGTTTGCTTTTCTTCCGGGGACACCTTCAGGGTCCGAATCAGTGCCAGCAGTGTTGCCTGGCAGATCGTC
>CAZSFR010000013.1:0-17153 GCA_964606295.1 uncultured Candidatus Saccharibacteria bacterium | reverse complement strand
ATCGTCGGTCCCACCAGTGTTGGTGGGTAAACCGTCGTCATCGACAGGTCCATCATCACCATTGTTGTATATAATGGTGTTTTTTATATTTTTTATTGGGTGGTTAAAGCTATTTACATAGCTTATGTCTCCAGAATTATTATTGGAGTTATAATCTCCATAATAATAATTATTTGTAGTGTAGTCGTTAAATCCTCCACCACAACTGTTGTAGTCGCTGAAACCACCACAACAAGAAGAAGAACCGCCGTAACCGCCGTATCCACCGTAACCCCCTGCTCCATATCCGTCGTAGTCGGGATAGTTCCCTATGGAACCATCAAAACTGAATCCACCCTGCTGGTCCCAGCTTGCGCCAAGTCCCCAATAAAGTGATGGCTCTTCGGAACCTCCATACCCTTCGTAACCTCCAACTTCAGAACCATAATAGTTGTTCTGCTCGGCAATATAAGTGCCGTATTCGTTGGTGGCCGGTATCTCATTGGTCACAGTTTGTGTCACATCCCCTGTGGTTTGTGTCACGCCCGCTGTTGGAGGAAGAGAATAGTCCTCCTCATCGTTATCCCCAGTTGGTTCGTACGCGAACCCACCTTGATAGTTTATACAGCCACTTTTGATTAATGGTGAATAAACTCCCGGATACTGATGGGGGGTAATAACCAAAATGGTCTCTCCGCCGTCATAGTGATAATCGACGGCGACAGTGCCTGAATTTTCATATATAGCATAATTGATTGGCTTAGAGCCAAATCGTGCTACATATTCATCGTTTGTCATATAGACATATTCTCCGTTGCGGAGAACTGCTTCTATTTCAGACGCTGAGAGGGGCTTTCCCATCTCAGAAAGTTCTTCACTTTTAAGTTTATAGAACTGTGACGAAGGCATATTGAGCCTTGAGTCATTTTCTATAAACATGTCGAGGCCTCCATTACGGAGGTCAACATAATAATCCGTACCACTGTTGGCACGATTTTTTTTATCTGTAGGATCACTTGGTGATCCTTGACTTTTTTTTTCCACGATGGAAGTCTCCACCGCAGCATTTGCTGTCATGCCAAATAGCACGAGTGCAAATACTCCGTAAAGTAGTTTTTTCATATACTTTTTTTGCTGTTTTTAAATTTTCCCTCTTTATTTTGTTCGTATTTCACCATTATTTCACAACAATGGAGCCGAACAGTCAATGAGGGATTTGCCCGCATGATATCACATGAGCTTAATAATGTCAATAGCTAGCTCCAGACCATGTTCATGGACAGACTTCACCCAATATTAACGAAAAATCTATAAGAAATCGGTTGCGTGCGGTACAATAGAGCATACATGCTCACATTTGACGAAGACAAAAGAAACAAAAAGCTTGATGATCTCAAAAAGCAGGAAGAAGAGGATGCTGTACAGATATTGGCAGGTGCAAAGTATCAACTTCCCTACATCAATCTCCTAACAACGACAGTCGAGAATACTGCACTTCGTTTAATTGGCGAAAAAGACGCGCGATCTACACTAACTGCTCCGTTCAACATCATCGGCACAAAGGTACATCTAGCGATTCACTCACCTGAGAAAGATGGCGTGCAAGAAATAATTCAAGGTATCGAACAAAAAGGCTACACTGTCCTCGTCTATATGGCATCGATGGCGTCACTCGAAAAAGCGTGGGATCGCTACAAAGAACTCTCTTTTGCGCAGGCTTCACAAGCTGGATCTATAGACATATCGCCGGAAACGATACTTTCATACGGAGAGAAGATCAAATATATTCCCGATATCAAAATTTTGTTGGAGGATATTGGAAAACAAAAAACACATCAGACATCACATCTTCTGGAAGTCATCTTGGGTGGCGCAATATCTATAGGTGCATCAGACATCCACATCGAACCAGAAGAAAAAGAAGTGCGCCTCCGCTATCGCATCGACGGCATACTCCAAGACGTGCTCTATTTCCCTCACATGACGTTCAAATTGATCAATACACGCATCAAACTCCTCTCGGGAATGAAGCTAACAATGAAAGCAATAGCGCAAGACGGACGTTTCAGCATCTTCCTCAAAGACTCTGAGATAAGTATCCGCTCTTCTATGATCCCCGGGGCGTATGGCGAATCCATCGTTATGCGTATCCTTGATCCCAAGGCAATCACCGTCAAAATAGAGTCTCTCGGCATTCCTGACAATCTCTTCGCAATTATTGAAAAAGAAATCAAGAAGCCAAATGGCATGATACTTCTGACGGGTCCGACAGGAAGTGGTAAGACAACGACGCTCTACGCGTTTCTCTCCCGCATCTATTCGGTAGATATCAAGATCATCACTATCGAAGACCCAATCGAATACCATCTAAATGGCATCACACAGACACAAGTCGATACTGCAAAAAACTATACCTTCCTCGAAGGACTCCGTAGCGCGCTCCGCCAAGACCCTGACGTGATCATGGTCGGAGAAATCCGCGATGCCGAAACGGCAAACACCGCAGTCGAATCTGCGCTCACTGGACACCTCGTCTTCTCAACTCTTCACACCAATTCAGCTGCAGGTGTGATCCCTCGCTTGATTGATCTCTCGGTGAATCCGAAAACTATTCGCTCTGCCCTCTCGCTTGCCATCGCGCAACGTTTGGTGCGCAAAATCTGCCAGAATTGCAAATCGGAACGTCCAGCAACGCTCGAAGAAATCGCAACAATCAAAACAGTTTTGGACAAAGCGATCGCAAAAGGCAAAAATATAAGTGCGTATGGTATCACTGACACAACGGCAAAAACTGTATGGGAAGGCAAGGGTTGTGATGTCTGCCACAAAACAGGATTCAAGGGACGGCTCGGTATATTCGAAGCAATTCAAGTCAACACTGCTGAGATTGAGAAAATAATTCCCACGAATCCGAGTGACCGCGAAATAAAGGCTGTTGCCGACAAACAAGGAATATTGGATATGAAAGAAGATGGGGTTATCAAGGTTTTGAAAGGCATCACGACACTTGAGGAGGTGAAATCCGTGGTTGATGTAGAGGAAGATTAATGGTTTTCAGCCTCGAAGCTTGTTAGCTGATTAGCTAAAATATTTGTTCATGGAAAAATATATTGAAGAAATAATAAAACTTCGTCTTCCTTTGTTTGTAGGATCAACAGAAGAAATCTCCGGCGGAGTCGTCGGACATGTTTTTCGCCTTCAAAAGCAAAATGAAGTAATTCTAATTCTTAAATTCAACAAAAATGAGAATACTGATGTCAAAAGCAACGATGAGTTTGTTTATGGATCAGACCCACAGCAATTTGGAGAAAGCTATAAAATTTTAAAAACAAACCGTATCCCTGTGCCAGAGATTTTTGCTCAGGGAATAACCAATGATCAAAAGTTCAGCTACATTCTGATGCAAGACTTGGGTGGAGACAAAGATGATTATTCACTGGAATGGTTTGGTGAGGTGGGGCACTGGTTGGGAAAGTTACACGCGATCAAAAAAACATACGACGATTCGTGGCTTCAGTGTTTTAAAGAGTCGCTAAACTCTCGTTTTCAAAATGTAAAGGAACTTCTTGACGAACAATTGTCTGAAAAAATTGAACATTATATAAAAGAACACGTTGAGAATCTATGGCCGGCAGAAACATTTTGTTTTTCTCATTTAGATGGGTTCCAAGGAATTTTGAAAAAGGAAGCTCGTAGCTGGAAACTCCTTGGCGTCGTTGATATCGAGGATCACTGCTATACCGACCAAAGATTTGTACTTGCAGGTTTTGAATTGAATAACCAAATGAAAGGAAATATTGTTCCAGAAATTTTCTGGAGTGAATATCAAAAGCATGTATCCATAGACCCTCTAATCGAAAGTACAAAAAATTTATTCAGAATTTACTATTTGTTGGTCTGGAGTTTTGTTCTAAAGAATGACGAAGAAAAACTCGTGGAGAATATTTCTTTTCTAAGGTCAATTGTTGGAAAGGATTAACACATTTCTTTAAAGTCATTTTTTATCCATAACTTCTGAGAAGCATGCATATTTGTCTGCTGGTGAATCGCTCGACTCGCACAGGTCGTGTTGCGTCAGGCTTTTCAAAAGTATGGATTGGGATATTTAAAATTAACAAAATAAAAATAGAAAACTTACAATGAATAAACAGGTGCGCGCATAAACAAAAAAACACTCAGACTGAGTGTTTTGGGAGAAAGAGAAGACAAATCTCTAAACAATCCTTTCACGGCTAAAGCTGTAAAAGTAATAAATACTCAAAGGATAGGACCAGTAACTCCGCCGAAGCGGTAACCAATTCGTCCTCTTTGCATCTATAGAGACCAGGGGTCTGATTGCTTAGAGATTTATTCCCTCTTTATAATGAACGTTCCTGCGAGCTAAGTAATCATACAGCGCCTGTCTCTTTCTCAAAAGTCTGGAAATGCATAGCCGTGGTATAATCCGTGTATAAGTTGTGGAAAACCCTACGACTCATATAGTATAGCATATTGGAAATCTTATGTCAATACCCCCTAAAAATGAAAAAAGTGACGACGCCTTCCTCGACCAAGCCCTCAGACCAGAGACATGGGAGGAGTATATCGGACAAGATGGCATCAAAGGAAACCTCAAGATACTCTTGCAAGCAGCGGAGGAGCGAGGACATCCCGCAGAACATATTTTATTTTATGGTCCACCAGGACTCGGTAAGACAACCCTTGCAAACTTGATTGCAAAGGAAACAAATCGCCAACTCAAAGTCACTTCAGGTCCCGCAATTGAAAAGGTGGGAGATCTAGCGTCTATACTCACCAACCTCTCTCGTGGTGACATACTTTTCATCGACGAAATTCACCGCCTCAACAAAACTGTTGAAGAAGTCCTCTATCCTGCGATGGAGCGTGGCGTTCTCGACATCATCATCGGCAAAGGTCCGTCCGCACGCACTGTCGAACTCGACATCGAACCATTCACACTCGTCGCTGCAACAACACGCGTCGCACTCCTGTCGTCCCCTCTTCGTTCCAGGTTTTCCGGCGGAACTTTCCGTCTTGATTTTTATAATGAAAAAGAGATTGCAGAAATTGTGCGACGGTCCGCAAAGCTTTTGAAGGTAGATATAGAAGAAGACGCCGTCAAAGAAATTTCAAAACGAAGTCGCTTCACTCCAAGAACTGCAAACTACTTCCTAAAGCGCTGTCGTGATTTCGCACAAGTGTCACAAGTCTCGCTTTCAAAAGACACAGCCTCAAAAGCTCTTGCGCTCTTGGAGGTCGATGAGCTCGGACTTACCGCAGAAGACAGAAAGCTCCTTTCTATTATTATTGAGAAATTCGATGGTGGACCAGTCGGTCTCTCCACGCTCGGAGCATCTCTTCATGAAGAAGATGGCACCATCGAGTCTGTCATTGAACCATATCTTCTCCAAATTGGACTTTTGGAGCGAACCCAGAGAGGACGCTCTGCAACCAAACGAGCCTATGAACACTTGGGTTATGATGCAAAGTAAAGCTCTTATGACTAAAATGAATAAAGAAAATGTAACTGTTCTTGGTGTCGATCCGGGTTATGAACGTATCGGCATCGCCGTGGTAAAAGAAGTTGAAGGTGCAAAAAAGACTACTGTGATGTATTCGGACTGCTTCATAACATCAAAGGATGATACTTTGAATGAGAGGATTTTTCAGATTGGTGGGGAAATAGAGAAGGTTATAAAAAAGTATTCCCCAACTCACCTCTCGATTGAGAAGCTATACTTTACCAACAATCAGAAAACGGCGATGGGGGTAGCGGAGGCTCGTGGTGTCATCATCAACCAAGCAAAGCATGCAGGACTCACTGTTCGCGAATTTACTCCTCTCCAAGTGAAAGTTGCTGTGACTGGATATGGCAAAGCAGACAAAAAGGCCTTATGGTATATGGTAAAAGTTCTTACAGAAATGTCAAAAGAAGCAAAATATGATGATGAAATGGATGCAATTGCAATCGCTTTAACAGCCATCGCAACGAAGGGAGAGTAATTTTCCACAGTTTTGCTCTTTTTCTATTGCAAAGAGTTTTTCTTTTTGTTACAAATGTAAGCATCTAAAAGCAAAACACTTTTGGGTCGACACATTAGAAACTAATTTTATATAGTTATGGCATTCTACGAGGAAGAACTTATCACTAGAGACCTGTTCACAGCCACTGAAGAGGAAACAGAAGATGAGAGTGGTTGGGCAGGAACTGAAAAGGAGGGTGAAGGGGATATGACTACAGAGCCTGATGACCTAGACGATGACTTCAGTGCAGATCTAGATACATAAACACAATAATAAAACCGCTCATCTGAGCGGTTTTATTATTCATCTTTCTTTTTAGTTACATCTATATGGAGGAAACGTCTTTTCCCTATTTTGAGTGCACCTGATTCTGACACAAGCGATGCAGGGTCAATAATCTTCTTCTCTTCGATACGCCCTTTGAATGTAATCGCCCCCTCCTCCGCCAAGCGTCGAAATTCGGATTTGGATGCAACAAAACCATTTTTGATGAGGATATCAACCAGAGCGGAGCCAACCTTCACCTTGATCTTCTTTGCATCAACAGGTATCTCTTTGTTGGAAAATGTCGCGATGAAAATCTCGGCTGATTTCTTTGCTTCTCCTTCACCGTGATAAAAGGAGACAATCTCATGAGCGAGTTTCTTTTTGAAAACCATTGGATTTTCACCATCTGCAACGGATTTTCTCATCTCTTCTATTTCTTCCATTGGAATCCTTGTAAGGAGCTCAAAATAATCAAAAATGACAGTATCAACAATCGACATAATTTTTCCGTACATATCAGCGGGTGTTGCGCGAAGAGGAATATAATTCTCCAAACTCTTTCCCATCGGTCGACTATCAGAGCCTAGGAGTAGTTTCATAGTCATACCGGACTGCTGTCCCTTTTTCGACATTGATTGTGTCAACACTCGACCCGCAAGAATATTGAATGTTTGGTCAGTTGCACCAAGTTCGATGTCTGCACCTATAACAACAGAATCATATCCTTGCATTAATGGATAAAAAAATTCATCAAGGCCGATAGCTTTACCGTTCTTATACCGAACCAAAAAAGTCTCTCTGTCTAAAAGTTGAGCAACGGTGAATTGCTTTGCCAAATTTATAACATCAATAAAACTCAATTTTGAAAGCCACCCCGAGTTTCTAAGAATTTTAGTTCCGTCTTTGTGAACAGTCATAAAAAATTGTTCCTCGTAGCCATTCAAATCCTTTTCTATGTCACCCGCCCCTCTTTCTGTTCTCATGTCCAACTTATCTGAATGATCTCCAACAATAACTGTGTAATCCCCAATAATAAGAACCACGTCGTGTCCTAGTTCTTGAAAATCACGCACTTTTCTATGCATGACGGTATGTCCGAGGTGTAGATCCTTCCCTGTCACATCAGTGCCGAGTTTGATAACAAGCTTTTTTCCACTCTCGAGTTTTTTCTCAAGCTCCTCTCTTGTAAAAAGGTCATGAACTCCTCGTGTCAAAATTTCTTTTATTCTTTGTTTTTCGGTGATAATTTTATTCATAGAAACGTTTCTACTTTACCACATTTCACTCATATTGTCTCTCGTGTGTTATGATAAAAGTCGTATGAAAAAGGCAAAAAAGTGGTACCGGCAACACAAAAAAAATGTAAAAAATCTTGCTTTCATTATTATTGGATTCGGTGCGATTGGTATCGCTTCTTTGGTTGTCTGGATTTCTCTCATTGACCTTCCAGATTTCAAAGCTTTTGAGGAGCGCAAGAGTCTCAACTCAACAAAAATCTATGACAAAACAGGAGAAATACTCCTCTATGACACCAACAAAAATGTACGCCGTACTGAAATCCCCTACGAGAAAATGGGAGAAAGTATCAAACACGCAGTGGTCGCAATAGAAGACCAGAAATTTTATGAGCATAACGGCGTGCGCATCACTTCGTTTATTCGTGCGATGTATGTGAATCTCGTCTCAGGATCTTTCTCTCAAGGCGGTTCGACAATTACACAGCAGGTTGTAAAAAATACTCTGCTCAATCCAAAAAAAACAATTACTCGTAAAATAAAAGAGTGGGTACTCGCAATCAAACTTGAGAGAGTCCTAACGAAAGACGAAATTCTTGCAATTTATCTCAACGATGCACCATATGGGGGTACAATCTACGGTGTTCAAGAAGCATCGCAATCATTTTTCGGCAAAGATCCTATTGATTTGACTATGGCAGAAGCTGCGTATCTTGCAGCCATTCCGCAAGCGCCGAGTTATTTTTCCCCTTATGGCTCACACAGAACAGCACTCGATTCACGAAAAAATCTTGTTCTTTTGGAAATGAAAACAATGGGCTTTCTAACAGACGAAGAGTATAGTAGTGCAACAGCAGAGATGGTTGTATTTTTACAACAAGCACCAAAAGGAATCAAATCTCCTCATTTCGTTTTTTATGTAGAGCAATATCTTGAAGTAAAGTATGGCCGTGAGATGCTAAATAGTGGTGGTCTCAAAGTGGTAACTACACTTGATTGGGAACTTCAAGAAAAGGCAGAAGAAATAATAGAGCGGAGAGCGTTGGAGAACGAAGCTGCATGGGGTGCAACCAACCAAGCACTTGTTGCCATTGATCCAAAAACTGGACATATTATAACAATGGTGGGGTCACGAGACTATTTTGATAAAGATATTGATGGCAACTACAATATTGCAACAGCTCTCCGACAGCCAGGATCATCATTCAAGCCATATGTTTACGCAACGGCGTTCAAGGAAGGCTATACACCAGATACGGTACTCTTTGATGTCCCTACAGAATTTCAGGCAAGCTGTAGTTGGAATGGATATGCCCTCGCTGGACGCTCGCAAGATGACTGTTATAGTCCGAGTAATTACGATGGCAAGTATCTCGGCCCCATTGTCCTCAGAAACGCTCTGGGTCAGTCTCGCAACGTTCCTGCGGTACAACTCCTATACCTTGTAGGTGTTGCAGACTCAATCAAAACAGCGAGGGATATGGGAATCACAACTCTTACAGATCCGGAACGTTATGGATTGACACTTGTCCTTGGGGGTGGAGAAGTAACACTCCTTGATATGGTAGGAGCGTATGGAGTATTTGCGAACGAAGGTATCCGACAACAAACAACTGGAATATTACGTGTAGAGGATAAGAGTGGAAATATTTTGGAGGAGTATTTACCAAAACCAACGATGGCTATCGACCGAAATGTTGCTTTAACTGTGTCAGATATATTAAGTGATAATGTAGCGCGTACTCCTTTGTTTGGTGCAAATTCATTTTTGTATTTTGGAGGTCGTGATGTTGCTGGAAAAACTGGTACTACCAACAGCAACAGAGACGCGTGGCTAATCGGATACTCACCATCTATTGCGGTTGGGGTGTGGAGTGGAAATAATGACAATTCAACAATGAAAAAAGGTTCTGCTATCTCTGGCCCCGCGTGGCGAGAGTATATGGATCTTGCAATGGTCAAATACCCAAGCGATAGTTTTCCAGATCCTGTCTATGATTACAAAACCGATCCCACAATAAAACCAATTATGCGTGGCGTATGGCAAGGAGGAGAAACGTTTGTTATTGATACAGTTTCAGGAAAATTGGCAACAGAATTCACCCCTGTGGAAACTCGAGAGGAGCGGATTATTCCAAACGTCCACACAACACTTCACTGGATAGACAAGAACAATCCACGGGGTCCACAACCGCTAAATCCTACATATGATTCACAGTATGAAAACTGGGAAGCATCTGTCCAAAACTGGTGGAATCAAAACAAGTATCTGTATGGGGTCTTGAATCAGGAGATACCAACAGAATACGATGATGTCCACACTAGCGCTGGAGAGATTACTATTTCTTTTGATGAAAACGATAACACAATCACACTCAATCAAAACTCGGAAAAATCTGTCAGCATCAAAGTGGGGGCAGGAGAATCGGTTGATGAAATTTCATTCTCTCTAAATGGACGTTACTTGGGGAAAGATACAAAAGCACCTTATACGTGGACGGTTTCGCCTGTGCAAGCAGATATTGGTGTAGGAAGCTATTCACTTGTTGCTACTGCAATAGACAAGAATTTCAATAAAGGCTATGCGAACCTAACGGTTATTGTTACAGGAGAAGAACTAGGAAACAATTGATGTTAGTGTTAGTTTTGTTTTTTCTTTAATATCTTTCAATATAATATCCTTCTTAATAAAAAGAAGTGTTTTGTCGACAGAACCTTTGATAATAAGATTCTTTTGATTTAGAAAAATATTTTTGGCGCTCAGAGAACTGTGCGTATGCTCATTTACTATCTGCGCAATCTCTTCTTTTGTATTTTCATTTTTAAATAATCCCTTACTAAGGTGATCCAATATTTGCTTGAAAGAATTTATATCCTTCATATTACCTGTTCATTGGCATGACCAAATATGTGAATGTGTTTGTCCCAACACCCCTCACTATAACAGCCTTTTGACTCCCTGAAAAAGAGAGCTCTATACTATCTTCTGAAATATATGAAAGAACTTCGCTTATGTAGCGTTGGTTAATATTCAAAGACACCTCTTCACCTGAGAGCGCAGCACTCAAAAGACCTTGATGTTCGCCCACATCAGCGTTTTTTGTTGTTATTTCAAATTTTTTCTCTTTTGGATTAATGAAAATTGAAAGGTGTCCAAACTTGTCAGTAAAAACTGAAGAAAGTTTGAGTGTGTCTATTAAATCCTTTTTCAGAATAATTGCTCGGGTAGTACTTTCTTTCGGAATTATCTGTCGGTAGTCAGGAAATATGCCGTCAACAACACGCGCTGTCATATAAAATCCTGGTTCTTCGATTGATATCTGGTTTTTACTGACAGTTAGCGTCACGTCACTTTCATTATACATTTCAAGTATTCGTAGTATGTCGGATACATTTTTTACAGGAACTAAAATACCATTAAAATCATGTATATCTTTCTTAAGTTTTATTTTCTTTTCAGCGAGACGGAAAGAATCTGTACCAACAAAAATTATTTCATTTTCATGTGGATACATATACACACTTGCAATTTCTGGTTTTATATCAAACGTTGCACAACTAAAAGCGACAGATTTGAAGCCACTGACAAGAACTTGTTGTGGTAATGTGTATTTTTGGCCTTCCGTTCTTGGGATAGATGGGAAATCTTCTGTTGGCATACACTTTATAGTCAAATCTTCTTTGTCTGTTGTAATGCAAAGATTTCCGTCTTTGACCTCTAAAAATATATCCTTTTTACTTTTTATAGCAGAAATAGTTGAAAGAAGAATATTACCAGGAACAGCTGTTTCGCCGTCTGTCTCAACGATAGCAGGAATAACAATCTCAACACCAATACTAAGATTCGTTGCCCTTATAATAAGTGATTTCTCGTGTGTCTTTATATAAACACACGATAAAACTGGAAGTGAAATATGTTTTGTTGTGAGTCGTCCAACAGCCTCTATTGATTTTTGTAATATTTCATATGTACATCTTACTTTCATATATTTTATATAAAAAATTTATAATTACTATTAGGGGTGTTGGTAATACTTATTCTTCTTAAAACAATTTAATTATATGGTTATTTTTCGTAAATGAAATATAATTTCTTGTTAATTGTTGTTGATAATATGGTAATTACTTTTATTCACTTTTATTTATTAACACAATTTTCTTTTGTTTTCCACACTATTTAAACATCATTCTAATTCTTTCTATTTCTTGTACCAAAACCATATCCCTTTTCAAATCATTTTTTATCTTTAAACATGAGTGGATGACTGTTGTATGGTCTTTTCCTCCAAGTTTCTGTCCAATCAAAGGAAAAGAAATATTAAAATCTTCTCTTAGTATGTACATGACAATTTGTCGGGCTTTTACCACTTCTTTCCGTCTTGTTTTCTCATAAACAGTCTCTTCATCAACGTTATAGAAATTGGATATATGAGATACCACTTCTTTAATCGAAATATTTTTCTTTGGTTTACTGTTGTGTTTGATAAGGCTCCGCACTTCCCCTACGGTCAATGCACGCTGTTTGAGCTCTGTTTGGCACACAATTGCATTCAGGCTACCCTCAAGCTCTCTAATGTTACTGTGTGTCGTTTCAGCTATATTTACCAACACTTCGTCTGGAAGCTGAATATTCTCTGCAACTAGTTTTGCTTTCAATATTGCAACCCTAGATTCATATTCTGGTTCTGTGATATTGACTATCATTCCAGCAGAAAATCGAGATTTTAACCGATCTTCCAAACCAGAAATATAGTTTGGGTGTTTGTCAGAGGAGAAAATAATTTGTTTATTTTGTTCATAGAGTTCGTTGAAAAGATGAAAGAGCTCTTCTTGTGTTTTGTCCTTTCCGGTGATGAACTGTATATCGTCCAAAATAAGTACGTCGTATTTACGATACTTTTCTTTGAATGCATAAGGTTTATTTGTTTGTACAGATTGTATGTAGTCAATAGCAAACTTTTCGAGTGTTGTGTAAAAAATCTTTTTTTCCGGGTGATTCTTTTTGATTGCATTACCTGTTGCTTGAAGAAGGTGTGTTTTACCAAGCCCAGTCTCTCCATATACGAAGAAAGGGTTGTATGCCTGTCCTGGACGCTTCAGTATTGCTTGTGACGCTGCGTAGGCGAGCTCGTTGAAGCCACCAACAATAAAAGAATCAAAAGTGTAACGAGGGTTGAGATTATCTTCTTTGTTGATATAAAGGTCCTTCAACGGAAGCTCTGTTGTGAATTTCTCTGGCGCGTTAGTCTTTGTTTCTATAGCGCTTACTTTTGGTTCACCTTTTGCTATCTCAAATTCTACTGAACGCACATGATCAGCGTGTTCAATAATGGATTTGAGTATCATCTTCTCGTATTTATTTTTCAACCAATCACGAACAAATTCGTTTGGTACACCAACGACAACAGTCCCCGCATCTTCCTTGAGGATATATGTATTCTTAAACCAAGTGTTGAAATTTGCTCGAGAAATTTCTTTCTCAATAAGAGTGAGGCAACTATTCCAGAAATCTTTTGTATTAACCTGCATGACTGGGCTCAATTATAATGACTTATTTGATTTGGTCAAAAGACCCGAATACCCCTAATGTGTGTATAACCTGTGCATATCTACATTCCGTTGCATTTTTTTTCGAACCAGTATAGTATAACCGTATGTCACAAACATACCAACCAAAGAAGAAGAAACGCAAGAAAACACACGGGTTCCTAACGCGTACTAAAACTGCAAGCGGCAATAATATTCTTTTGCGTCGACGTCGACGAGGACGAGCGAAACTCGCTGTATAGCTACTATGCTTCCACGGAAGCACAAATTATCACGGTCAGAGATCGAGGTTCTTTTCAAAGAAGGCAAATCAATGCACTTCCCCGTTTTTATGTTGCGTTATTCTAGATTATTGAAATCTGGACAGAACAAATTTACTGTTATAGTTCCTAAGAAAGCTCTTCCTAAAGCTACAGCACGACACACAATAAAACGCTCAATCTATAATCTTCTCGATGAGTTTGGTATAGGAAGAGGTAATAATTCACTTATGTGTGCCATCATTTTAAAAAAAGTAGACTCAAAGGATAATACAGCGCTCTTAGCAATGATTCTCGAAAGTGTCAGGAAGATCATATGAAATACTTCTTTATATGGATTATACGTATATATAAGAGAATTAAACCCTTGTTTTATAAGGTTTTTTCTGTAAGAAAACTTCCTGTCTGTCGCTTTTACCCTACCTGTTCTGAGTATGCAATACACGCTTTTGAGACGGAGAAAGTGATCCCTGCCCTTTACCGAAGTGTAAAAAGAATTCTTAAATGTCATCCTTTTCAACCATACACAATTGACAAACACCCTAACCACCGCGAAAGTTAAACGGTAGTTTGCGTTCTTGGAGTATTCAGGTACAATTGTCCGGTATGCAACATTTTTGGACTGTGGTATTTTACCAACCGCTTTACAACGCTCTTATATTTTTCGTCAATATCCTTCCTTGGCACAGTATTGGACTCGCTGTGATAATCCTCACTATCTTAGTGAAGGTTATACTCCTTCCAATTGCAAAAAAATCAATACGAAGTCAGCTCGCGCTGAAAGCGATAGAACCAGAGCTTGAGCGAATTAAAAAAGAATTCCCAAACAAAGAGGAACAAGCAAAAAAGACTTTTGCTTTGTATAAAGATAAGAAAATCAATCCTTTTTCTGGATGCTTACTTCTAATTATTCAGATTCCTGTTATCCTCGCGCTCTACCAGGTTTTTATCAAAGGAGCGGATTCCTCAACAGGTGTTTTGTACTCATTTGTAGAACATCCTGAAATTATTTCAACAGTACTTTTTGGTATTAGTATGGCATCCAAGTCCCTCGTCTTAGCGATTTTGGCCGGTGTTACCCAATTCATACAGGCATACATCATGAACAACTTTCCAAAAAAATTGAAAGTTGATGTGCCGAAGGGTGAGAAAAAGGACTTCAAGGCAGAGTTTGCAAAAAGTATGCAATTTCAAATGCTCTACGTGCTCCCTATCTTTATTGCTGTCGTGGCTTATCAAGTATCCGCAGCGGTTGCATTATATTGGGTAACAAGTAATATATTCACAATAGTGCAGGAATACATAATGCGCCGAGAGTATCAAAAAACCTTATGAATAAAGAAGAGATTACCATACTCATAAATACACTTATAGAGAAAAGCGGGCTTCCTCTCGAACCGGGGACATTTTTGTACGAGCCAGACAACAACACTCTATGGTATTCCTTTAACACAAAAGGAGAAATCCCACGGAGATTTTTTGATGATGTTATTGCATCAGTCAATCATTTATCGCGCCGACTTGTAGAAACAAAGTTTCCTGACCGCACACTTCTCCCCTCTCTCGTTATTGACATTGGAGGTTCAGAAAGGAAAAGAATAGATAATATTCGCGCCGTTGCCCATATGATGGCAGAGCGAAGTAAGTTTTTTAAATCAAGTATTGAACTTGATCCCATGCCAGCGGGAAGCCGACGCATTGTCCATGAGTATCTCTCTGGACGCCCCAACATTCGAACAAACTCAACAGGTGAAGGTTTCAACAGGAGAGTTGTGATTGAATATTTTGAAGAATAATTTTCATTTCTCTACATACATCGGCAATAAAGAGCATTTTTTACAAATCCTTTTTGTAAGCTCATACCGCAACGCTCTACATGAAGCAGGTGAACTAATTTATAGTTGCAATCCCCAGAGCATCCCATCTCTTTTGTTGATGAAGTGAAGATAGTTTCCATCAGGAGATATTTCGAGGTGTGTCGCATCTATCCCTTCTCCACTTTCGCTAGTGAGGTCAGAGATTAAGTACGCTACATTTGCTTCTGAATTTATTTGCCAGATCTTATCAGTGAAGAACATCTTTCCCTGATACCAGTCGTCTGGATACACTCCTGTTGGTATGAAGGATGGTTCAGCACAAAATGTCGCCTGTTTTGCTTGTGACCAAACACATTTGGATGGAAGTCCTAAAGCGCTCAGACTACTCTCTTCACGACTCTCGCGGTTGTATTTGTAAAGTGCTGGACCTTTATTTACAATTTTGCTAAATAAAACAAAATCACCGTTTTTGATTGAATACGCAGTGAGGCCGTTTATATCACCCAGTATTTTTTTCAAAACGTTTGGTTCTGTCGTCGAGAGTATATACGTGTATCCGGGTGCATATCCTGACGCTTTTGTTGTCAGCAGTATTTCCGTTTCACTTGCAAATTGTGGTAGCCATTCACTAAACGTAGAGTTGAGTATTTGCTTTTTGTTTGTGCCGGCAAGGTTGTCGAGGACACCGATAGTCGCATCGCCGAACGGATAAAGATAAAAGATTTTGTCTCCAAGAGGAGAGATGGCAACCTCAAAAATATTTTTTTCAAGATAAAATCCAGTCACATCAGAGAGTCCGTACTGATTTTTTGTAGTTCCCACAGAAGCATTGTATGTCTCAATAGTACTGTTGTCACTTTGCAAATACCGTACAATGACGTTGTTTCCACCATTGGCGAAATAGGCTTCCTGTAAGCGGGGTATTGTCGTATTTGTGACGTCCACTGCTGTTGCCTCGTCAGTATAGATGTCATGTACATGTCCAGTTGTGCGTTCAATGAAGCGCACGACAGTCTTCGTCACCTCTATTGTTGGCAGAGGTGCTACTAGCGTCGTTGCCGTGGTCGTATCAACGGATATAGTTTGAGGTTCGACAGGGATAAGAACTTTTCTTTCGAAACTTGTAGAAGCGACAACGGGCTTGTCCCATAACTTGCGCAAATCTGGAAGATCCGCGTTTTCAGTCTGCCCACCGTCTGTTGTGTCTGTAATATCGGTTTGGTTTGGGTTCGATGTGTCTATGGGGTCAGAATTTTGACCGAAAGGAAAAAGTGTACCGATAGAAACTTTCGGTACATCAGTTCCAGGTGCTTTGTAAATGAAAAAGTAAAACAAAAGTCCTCCGACAATGAGGCCGATGAAAGTGAGAATGATGATTGTGAATGCTTGTCGTGACATAATGTAAATTTAACAGCCAGTTGAAGAACCTGCACCATCTTTACAATACACAGAGAAATGCTCCCCTGTAATATGCCCTCCTGTATCAACCCAAATATTGCCAGAAGGCACGCCAATTTTTATCAGTGCATCTTTATGGGTCTCACTATCCGTTTCATAAATTGGCCACAACTCCGAGGCAATAGCCGCATCATAGAACAGTTTTATTGTAGCATCATTTTTAATTGCCACATTGGCGTCCATACACGTTCCATTGTAGTGGCATGCCGCATTGTGACATAGATTGTCACTCCAATGATACATTTCGGTGATATATGAAGAAGGTGCTTTTGTTTTGAATACATCGATTTTATCTGCAAAAACATCAGCCAATTTTTTGTAGTCGTCACTTTTTGCTGAAAGTGTGCCACTGTATGCCACTCCAGATACACTACGACATGTTGGACAATTGTCATCATTTGTTACTGCAGCAGGACAACTACCAGCGACTGCGTTACCCGAAGCATCGGTAGGAACATTAAAATAACCAGAAGCCAACATGTCTTCCTCTCTGACACTCGCATTGATTTCATCAATCTTCAAATTGAAATTCACAAGGTTAGGGTTGATGGTATTCAATATGAGGA
>CAZSFR010000012.1:0-24720 GCA_964606295.1 uncultured Candidatus Saccharibacteria bacterium | reverse complement strand
ATCATAGCACACTGGCTCACAAATGTCAATAGACCCATATGTGATATGATAAGGTCAGTTGAATAGAGATATACACCCATAGAAGACATTCGTGGGTGCAAACTGCGTATGACAAAAAAAGATCAAAACACATTCGAAGGAGGTAAAATCGTAGTGAAGGGTGCCCGCACCCACAATCTCAAAAATATAAACGTCGAAATGCCTCGCAACAAGATGGTGGTTATTACTGGTATGTCAGGTTCAGGCAAGTCTTCACTTGCATTCGACACGATATTTGCCGAAGGCCAACGTCGCTATGTAGAGAGTCTCTCTGCGTACGCGCGTCAATTCTTGAATCAAATGCCGAAACCTGATGTCGACGAGATCACGGGTCTCTCTCCTGCAATCTCGATAGACCAAAAGTCGCGTTCCAACAATCCGCGTTCTACGGTCGCCACGATCACTGAAATTTACGATTATCTCCGTGTCCTCTATGCGCGTATTGGGCATCCACATTGTCCGGAGTGTGGAGAAGAAATCAAGAAGCTTTCTCATGAAGAGATAGTCAACTTCATTCTTGATAATATTTCAAAACACACAAAATCAGCAAAGAAAAAGGAAGTTATGGGAATAAAGTGGGACGAAACTCCCGTTGCAATTTTTGCACCAGTTGTGCGAGGGAGAAAAGGGGAATACTACCAGATGCTCTACGATTTGCTCGGCAAAGGATTTTCAAAAGTGCGTATCGACGGCGTCATGAAAAATCTTCGCGACAGAATCGAGCTGTCCAAGAACAAAGCACATATGATAGACGTGTTCGTTGATGAGATTACGCTCCATGAATTCAAAGATACTCCAGAAGTTACTCGCACGAGGCTCTCTGAAGCAGTTGAACGTGCACTTCTCGAAGCTGACGGACTAGTGACTATCAAAATTGGAGAAGGAGGCGCTATTTTTTCACAGAAGCAGGCAAATCGGAAGGTCCTCGGATCTCCCGAAAAAAGTGTCGGGCCAGACGGTTCCGATTTGCCTGCTTCTGGTGTAGCTATGACAGAATTCTTGCTTTCGGCAAAATTTGCTTGCGCAAACGACGGTTTTTCTTTTCCAGAAGTTGAACCGCGACTCTTTTCATTCAACTCTCCTTATGGCGCATGTCCTGAATGCAACGGTCTGGGAACAAAATATTTCGGAGGTGATGAGCCATGTGAAAAGTGTCATGGAGCAAGATTAAGGACTGAGGCACTGCATGTATTCCTTTCGACAAGCGAGAAAAAAGAGAAAACAAATATAGTTGATATTGCTAAATTATCAATTAGCGAAACTGCAGATTTCTTCGTTGATCTCAAACTAACACAGCAAGAAAAAGAAATTTCCAAGGTCATTATCAAAGAAATTGAGGCAAGACTTCAGTTTCTCCTCAATGTCGGCCTCGAATATCTCTCACTCAACAGGAAGGCGAGTACACTTTCGGGCGGTGAGAGTCAGCGTATCAGGTTGGCGTCACAACTCGGCTCTCGTCTCGTCGGTGCGCTCTATGTGCTCGATGAGCCGACGATAGGGCTTCACCAGAGGGACAATGAACGTCTCATCAAGACACTTGAGAACTTGCGTGACCTCGGCAATACCATACTCGTTGTCGAACACGATGAAGATACGATATATGCCTCAGACTACATCGTTGATATCGGACCGAAGGCGGGTATTCATGGGGGCAAGGTTATAGCGTCAGGTTGGCTTGATGAACTTTTGGAAGCGAAAACGAATCCTTCCAAATCTCGCACACTCGCATACCTGCGTGGAGAAGAAAGTATTCCAATACCCGAGAAGAGACGCACTCAGGACAAAGGAGCACTCAAGATTGTGGGGGGAAAAATTTTCAATATCAAAAACCTCACCATCGATGTTCCTCTCGGACGTCTCATCTGTATCACTGGTGTATCTGGTTCGGGTAAGTCATCGTTCATGTACGAGATTCTCCACAAGAATCTCCAAGGGCGCTATGAAAGAAAACATCGGACGGCGACGACATACAACTGCGCGAGTTTCACCGGTACAGAATACATCTCGCGTGCGATCTTGATCGACCAGTCAGCGATAGGCCGTACGCCACGCTCGAACCTCGCGACATATACAGGAGCATTCACGCATATTCGCGACATATTCGCTGCGACAGAGGACGCACGATTCCGCGGATGGAAACCAAACAGATTTTCTTTCAATGTCAAAGGCGGACGATGCGAAGCATGTGAAGGAAATGGCGAGATCGCTGTTGAGATGCACTTTCTCCCGACGGTGTACGTGACCTGCGACGTTTGCAATGGCAAACGATTCGACAAGGAAACCCTTACTGTCAAATACAAGAAGAAAAATATTTATGAAGTTCTCCAGATGACTGTCGAGGAAGCACTCGTGTTCTTCGAAGATATCCCCGCGATCTATGATCGCGTACGCACTCTCATGGACGTCGGGCTCGGCTACGTTGCACTCGGGCAGAGCGCAACAACACTCTCGGGAGGTGAGGCGCAACGTGTCAAAATCTCAAGTGAGCTCTATCGCAGACAGACAGAGAAGACAATTTACCTTCTCGATGAACCGACAGTTGGACTTCACTATGATGACGTCGCGAAGCTTCTGCATGTCATGGAAATGCTTGTGTCAAAAGGAAACACTGTTGTCGTCATTGAACACAATCTCGATATCATCAAATGCGCTGACTACGTGATCGACATGGGACCGGAGGGTGGACTCGGCGGGGGAGACGTGGTTGCAAAAGGAACGCCTGAAGAAGTGGCTAATTCAACACGAAGCCATACCGGTCGCTATCTAAAAAAAGTTTTGAAGAAAAAGAATTAATTCTGAGTGAGCTTTACGAAAGCGCCTTTCTAGAATGTAGGTTTACCATCCATTTCAACATTTCCATGAGCATCAAATTGAACACTCCGACACTGAGAACTGCCAAGAGCCATGAGAGAGGGAGTGCTGTGGTGCCGAGGAGTCCGGAGAGCGGAGGGTAGTAGAGTGCTAGGAGAACCATACCGAATCCGATCGCGGCGCCGACTGTGAGGTAGCGGTTTGAGAACATTTTGTACTTGAAGATACTCTCTTCGAGATTGCGCATCGAGAATGCGAGGAAGAGCATATAGGAAGCGAATGATGCAAAGATAAATGATCGCGCAAGTGAGAGTTCGACGCCGGCATTCACCAATATTATATAGAGTACGAGAAGGATCGAACTAGATACCAGACCTCTTCCGAGTGTGTAAATCTTTACATTATTATCAAAGAGTTTGAGAGACGGTCTCCTGTGCGCTGTGCGCTTGGAATCAACGCGCTCGAAAGTGAGAGCCATTGCAGGGAAGATGTCTGAGAAGAATTTGACGAAGAGTATCTGAAGTGCGCTGATGGGGAATACGAGACCTGCGATGAGAGCGCCTCCGATCAGGAGTAGCCCGTCGAACGAGTCTGCTAGAAGATATGTGATTACTGCACGCATTTTGTAGAGGATTCCTCGGCCTGCAAATATTGCTTCGACAATCGTCTCAAAATTGTCGTCCAGTATGATGAGGTCTGAGGATGTACGTGCCACGTCTGTACCGCTACCCATAGCAACTCCGATGGAGGCATGCTTGAGTGCAGGTGCGTCATTGACGCCATCGCCAGTAACTGCAACTATTTCACCAAGTTTTGAAAAGAGGACGACAAGACGGAGTTTTTGCTCCGGTGTAGTGCGAGCAAAAACTGCCGTTTTCGGGATAATCTTCAAGAGCTCTTCGTCATTCAAAAGATCAATTTCTGCTCCAGTGAGAATTCCGAAATCATCTTTCAAAATACCAAGCTCTCGTCCAGCCCACGCTCCTGTGCCCGGATGGTCACCCGTCACTATTTTGACTTTGACTCCCGCGCGCATGATTCGTGTCACTGCGTCTTTGACATTTGCACGCATTGGGTCGCGGAACCGTATGAGTCCAAGAAAAATAAAGTCTGTTCCGTCTGCCTTCTTTTCCAAGACACCAAGAACCCTCTCGCCGCTTTCCGCGTACTCTCGTAAATCTTGCTCAAGCTTTTCCATTTCCTCTTTCGTGAGATTGCTTCTCGCTATCAGTATTTCTGGCGCACCCAAAAGAGAAATTCCGCGCTTTCCATTTTCAATAAAATCTATTTGCGAAAATTTATCTTTAGAGTTAAACGGTGTACGTTTTTCGATGACTAAATTTTGTAGAGCTGTCTTTATTTCTGGATGAGTATCAATAATTTCGGCAAGAGAGGTATCAACTGGTCTTCCCAAAAACTTTCCTGTTTTAGGATCTCGAACGGCGTCTGAATTTGCTGCAGCAAGTGTGAGTATTCGTGATACATCAGCATGAGAAACGGACACATCTTCAAGTGATAGTCTGCCCTCTGTTAGTGTTCCTGTCTTGTCAGTGAGGATGAGCGATGTGGCGCCGAGTGTTTCTGTGGCAGACATTTTTCTTACCACGCCATTTTTCTTTGCAAGCTGACTCGCTCCCATCGCAAGAACTACAGACATAGCGATGGGAAGACTTTCGGGTACAGCGGAGACAATAACAGCAATCGTTATTAAAAATATTTCAGATACTGAATATCCCTGCGTAATGCCCAGAATGAAAATAATCGATGCAACAACGACTAGGAAAATAGTAATAGTAAACGCAAGTTTAGACACCGCTTTCTCAAGCGGTGTCTTCTCGCTTTCTTCACCCGAAACCATTGATACGATTTCACCCAAAGCTGTGTCTTTGCCTGTCGCGACGACAACGCCGACACCTTCGCCGTCGGTAACGACAGATCCTCCCCACGCCATATTCGTTCTGTCACCGAGGACTGTTTCTTGCGCTAGAGGAAGAATAGTTTTTTTCTGAGCTAGCGATTCTCCCGTTAGAAGAGCTTCGTCGATTTCGAGGTTGTCAGCTTCGATGACTCGCAAATCAGCGGGGATGAAAGCGCCAGTGCGAATCAAAATAATATCTCCGACAACGACATCGCTCGCATTAATCGAAATTATTTTACTGTTTCTTTTGACACGAGTTTTATGTGTGATATATGAGTCGAGCTTTTTGATTGCGGTATTGGCTTTGTATTCTTGCCAAAAGCCGAGCGAAACATTGATGACGATAGCAATAAGAATGAAATATCCTTCGCGCTCTTTGTTGAGAAAAAAGGAAAGTGCCGTTGCGACACCTAGTATCCACAAGAGAGGACTCATCATCTGTCGTAGGACAAGTGAGAGTGGAGATACTCCCTTCTTTTCGTTAAAGATATTCTCACCATATTTTTTGAGTCTATTTTCAGCTTCATTACTGTCGAGTCCATCAGCAAATGTGTTTAGAGAAACGAAAACATTATCTATCGATTGTGACCAATAGGAAAAAAAATTCTTTTTCATGAGAAAAGTATACCATGTGCTTTTCTTAATATCATTCCGATGCTTATTGTGTCATTTTTGTTATAATCAGCCTTATCATATGAAAAGTAGCTACCTTACACGCAAAACCCTCCCCGACGTGCCGGGTGTTTACTTTTTTCTTGGTCCACCAAAAAGGAGCGGTGACAAAAAAGGCAACATTCTCTATATTGGCAAGGCAACATCACTTCGTGATCGTACGAAGAGCTATTTTGCAGCGGATTTGATCAAAACCCGCGGGCCGGGGATTGTCGACATGATTTTCCGTGCAGAAGATATAAGGTGGGAAGAAACTGACACTGTCCTTGAGGCGCTTATCCTCGAAGCATCGTTAATCAAAAAGTACCAACCGTACTACAACACTCAAGAGCGTGATGACAAAAGTTTCCTTTGTGTCGGTATCACACGCGAAGCATTTCCACAGCTTCTCACGATCCGTAAGAAAGACATTAATTTCAAAGAAAAAACAGCACTCATTGCGAGGGGAAAAACAAAAGTGAGATTGCAAGCTATATATGGTCCATTCACTTCTGGTGGAGCACTCAACAAAGCGATGAAGATCATTCGGAGGATTTTCCCCTATCGCGACATCTCTTCGTCAAAGCGCGACAATTACGAATTTTACAAGCAAATCGGGTTAGCTCCCGATTTGCCTCGCGGGCACATGCAGACCGTACGCAGACCTTCGCAGAATGAAATACAAGTGAAAAAGGAATACGCAAAAACCATCAAAAACATTAAACTTTTTTTTGAAGGCAAGAAAAAGCAGATCATCCGTCTGCTTGAGAAAGAGATGCATGGGTATTCAAAGAAGCAAGAATTTGAAAAAGCTGATGAGGTCAAGCGAAGGCTTTTTGCAATCACTCATATCAATGATATCGCGCTTGTAAAACGGGACGACTGGAGTGAACAGCCGGGAGTGAGGCCGTACCGCATCGAAGCCTACGACGTCGCACATATCGGTGGTGCGTCGATGGTTGGCGTCATGGTTGTTGTCAGGAACCAAACGCCTCACAAAGCAGGATACCGCATGTTTAAGATAAAAAATTTTGATTCCGCTAACGATCCAGGAGCACTTCGCGAAATCCTCATGCGTAGGTTCAAGCATCCAGAATGGGAATTTCCTGACCTTGTAGCTGTTGATGGAAACGAAGTTCAAAAGAGAGTTGCAGAAGATATCTTGTATGAAAACAATCTACCTATTCCTGTTGTTGCGGTGGTCAAAAATGTTCGCCACAAACCTGAAGCAATCATTGGAACCGATGATACTGTTTCTCGCCACAAAATAGCAATCCTGCTTGCAAATGCCGAGGCGCATCGCTTTGCAATTGCATTTCACAAAAAGAGGAGAGGCAAGGTATTTCTTACTTAATTCGTTTAAAATATCATTATGCATACACAATTTACACAATCATGCTATTTTCGACGACCGTCGAAAATAGCATGATTGTGTTCTGATAATCTAAAATTTATTAATTGAGGACTTTCTACTTTCTACTTTCTACTTTATACTTACTGTATGTTACGAATCGGCATATTGCGCGGAGGAGGCGGACACACTCATGAAGCATCTATCGCTTCAGGTGCGTATCCTGCGCGACTCATTGCGGAGAAACTCACTGATAAATTCAGAGCATACGATATATATATCGATCAAGAAGGTGTCTGGCACTTTCGCGGTATCCCGACTGACCCGAGAGATCTTGTTGGTAAGGTGGACGTCTTCGTGAACGCTCTCCTTGGTGAATACAACAATCAGATGCATCAAGTCAGTGCGTTCGAAGGCATAGGTGTTCCATACACAGGAGCGAGGGCGTTTGAGCGGATGATCACGCAGAATCACGAACTTGCGAAGGAGAGATATTGTGCGCTCGGTGTGAAAACTCCTGAAGGCTACCGGATAGATTTCAAAGGCGAGTTTGGTGACGAGCATGCAAAAAATATTGCGAAAAGTATTTGGGAAAAAGTCGCTCCTCCGTGGATCGTTCGTCCAGTCAATCACTCATCCCGCGTCGGCGTGCACGAGTGCAAAACATTTGGTGAACTTGTGAGTGCTCTTGAAGAAAATTTCTATAATCGCAATGATATATTCGTCGAAGAAGTGATAGCCGGACAGCATGTCGTCATCACTGTTGTCGAGGATTATCGCGGTGAGACACCTTACGTCTTTCCCGCACTAGAATTCGGCACGCATAATGCGAAGATTGTACAGTTAGATACAGGATTGAAAGCTGAGCTTGCGCAACTCGCAGGAGATATATTCCACGATTTCAACATCGCACATTACGCGAGCGTACACTTCATTGTTAGTCCGAAGAAGGGGATATATGTCGACAGAGTAGAGACTCATCCTCATTTGGGAGAAAAGTCTCACATAATGCAAGGCGTGTCGGAAGTTGGTGGAACACATGAGGGATTTCTGGAGCATTTGATCACGCAGGCGTTGGGGAAATAAAAAACGCCCGAAAGCACATTGTTTTTACCAGTGGTGTAATTGTGGCATTTGCTCGAACTTATTTCGAAGAAAGAATAAATAACTAGCGTCCCCACGCGCTACGCGCCTCTGCTCGAAGCATAGAGCTTTCCATGAATGGAAAGTGCGGGGAACGCTACACACTCAGCTCTCCGAGTACGGCGACAACCCCGAAAGAAAAAACACTCCTTGCATTTCTGATTCAGCAGAATCACCTACTGGGTGATTTGGCGGGGGTGAAATTTTTCTTGAAAAAGAAAAGGATGTTTTTTCTTTCGGGGTTCTGCCCTCCAGGTATTCGGGTTTCCGCCGCACATTCCTCTCGCACCTTCCTGCACGGCGGATTTGGATTTTGATGAAGTGGGTTAGTGAGTATGTTTGTGCCCTTGCACATGACTGTGTTTTGATTTATATCCCTTCAAATATTGAACAGCCAAGAATGTCACAATTGGCACAGTTAAAATTAGCCCTGTACTACCAACAATAATTCGAACAATCTCAGTGGCGAATATTTCAAGGTTAACGGTGGTTGTAAAACTCGAAGGCCCTAGATTGAAATAAAGCAACAAAGGGAGCGACGCACCGGTGTATGCAAGGACAAGTGTATTTACTAAAGCACCTACATGTTCTCGACCAACTCGCATTGCTCGTTTATAGACTTCTTTGCGGCTCATGTTTGGATTACTGTTAAATAATTCAGACACTACCGCAGATTGCGTAACAGCAATGTCATCAAGTACGCCCAAGAATCCAATAATAAAAGCGCCAAGCAAAAGAGCAGTGAAGTTTAGTTTGCCACCTGTATTAAAGTTTAGGTACGTTGTTTCGTCGGAAGCAAAACCAGATAAATCCGTTATATGTACTGCAAAAACTGCAAACAATCCTGCCAAAAGAACTGCAATCATAGTTCCGCTATATGCCACAAGCGACTCTCTGTTAAAGCCGTGGGTAAAAAATATTGCCAAGAATAAAATACCGCCAGCAACCAAAAAACTAGCCAGCAGTGGATTCCAACCATTAAGTATGCCGGGAAGCAATACAAACATTATTATTAAAAAACTACCAACCAAAGCTATAAGCGATCTGACCCCTTGCCACCTGCCGAAAGCAATTATTATTGCTGCAAATATTGCAACAAGAAGGAGTAGCGAGGCTTTGCGATCAATATTTGTAATTCCGTAACTCTCGCTACCATCAATGTATATGTTGTAGTTAAAATAAAATTTATCTCCCTTATCAAGTTCTAGGTAATCGTTCTCGATAGTGATGATCTTATCTTTCAGTGGACCATCAAGAACCTCAACTCTGATTGTTTGAAACAAATGTTCGGTATCAGCCCAAGGAATTTCGCGCATCTCCTCGTTGAGGATCTCAATAACTTTCCCGTGGTAAGTACCTTGGTAGTCGTTATGTAGCTCCTGCGCTGAAACAATGCTGATTGGCAACAACAAAAATATAAAAATGGCGAATACGGTGCGCATGAATACATTCTACCAAATTAATCCGTAAAATGCTTAAAGAACATTGATTTTAGACTCGCTCTAGTCATTTCTATATTCTTCATTATAATTACCACAATAAAAATTAAAAGCATAAAAAGTACAATAGTTCCGCCAGTAGAAAGATCAAAATAAAAAGAAGTAAATATTCCCGAAATCACAGAGAAAAGAGAAACACATTCTGCGTATAGAATTTTTTTTGTAAAACTTCTTCCAAACTGCAATGCTGTAACTACTAGAATAACAATGAGCGTCGCGATAAGTAAAACACCAACGATAGGAATTGCTAGTGACATAGTCAGTGCGCTAAGTACAACGAGTAAAGTATTAATGAGACGAACAGGAATACCGCTTACTTTTGCAGATTTTTCGTCAAAACTAATATAGACAAGTTCTTTGGTAAAGAGCAAAAAGAAGTAAAATTACAAGGATCACAAAAATAAAAATTATATACATATCATTTTGCGTAACTGCCACAGGGCGATTCTTCTGTTGTGGACCGTACAGGACTCGAACCTGCCACCCCCTCATTGCAAATGAGGTGCTCTACCAGATGAGCTAACGGCCCTTATTTAACGGGAAACAGTTTACCGTAGAAAGGCCAAAAATGCAATCCACGAGATGTCTCAATAGTGCTATAATCATCATTATGATAAGCGAAAAGAGATTTACAACCACACAGTCAGAAGACCCTGATACAGCCACACCGCTCGCAGGTATGGAGCTTACTCGGGCCATGAGCGAATGGATGAAGGCAAAAAAGACGGCGACTGAAAAAGGCGAGATTTTCACTGCGCCACGTCCCAACAGCAAGGCGTACATGGATATACAAAATGATGTTTTACAAAAAGCCAAGCAAAAAAGTGAAGATATTAAGCGCGCAAAGGAAGAAGCTGAACGGAAAAAGAATCCGGAATTTTTTGAGAAAATCTCGAATCGTCCACCTGAAGTTCATCACATTGTCGGCAAAATAAAAGTGAAGGATGAAAAAAACAAAAAAGGTGCAGAGGGCCTGTACAGAAATCCTGAGACACTTATGAAACTGAGAGAGAAACTCCATTCTGTGTACGAGCACTGTCCCAATCCGCTAAATTTTATTGGTATCGTAGATGACACGGAAGAAAAAAACTTTTATTCTGAAACAACTATTCTCCGGGATATGGAATATGTCGAAAACATCCGATCAATCCTTGATTCCCGTAATTCTCTGTACGGCGAAGCTCTGAAAAAGAGAAGAGAGCTGGGGTTTGAGCAAAGTCAGACATTCCAAGTTATGATCATTGATCGGATTAACAACGGATGGGTTCCTGACATGACAGCAACCATGACGCACGATTTCGATGATTTCGATGGCAATGATGCTGTGATGCAGTACAAAAAGGAAGCATACTTTGCGGCGTCATTTGATATGACAATCAATCCGGACAAGGAAGCGATAGAGGGTAAATTGCAAAAAAATTGGGATCGTTATATCACGACAGGCAAGATTCCCCGTGTAAAGTATTTTGAGGACCCTGAAAACGAGAAGAATAGAGGAAAGAGAATCATGCCAAAGTTTGTTATTGGTGGCTCAGGTAAGGATATGGAGGACCTAGCAATGGCATATCTCGAAGACGATCTTGCTAGTATCTCTGACCATCCTCTCAAATACACGATTGTCAGCCAGATTGAAGTTCAGCTCAAGGCAATTCTTGATTTTTATTCTACTTCTGAAAATCGCGACAACTCCAAGTTTGACGTAGCCCTTAGGCACTATACTCGTTTTAGTGATTTCTTTGAACAAATCAAAAAATCTATAGACTACGACGAGAAAAAGGATATTGAAGTTAACCGCAATCATAGAGAAGATAATGAACTATACAAAGTTTGCATCTCATTTAAGCCGAAGACTAATAAAAAAATAGCGGCATAATATAGTTCGTGCTCCTGCATGCGATGTGAAATAATTCTTGAAAAAGATGCTATAATTTATTCATGCAAAATCTAGACACTACTCCGCGCTCACCTGCGTATCTCCCGAGCATCGGGATTATCATTGCGATCGCGATTGTAATAGCCGGAACAATTGCGACTATTTCAATCGGCAACAATGTCGACAGACGCTTACGAAGCGATCTACTCATACGCGCACAGAATGCGGCGCTCCTTTTGTCATCAGAAGAAATTGTGAAACTTCATGCTGATGACCGAGATCTTGCCAATCCAGCATATCTTGATTTGAAAGAAAAAATGACGAAACTTATCGCAGTTAATCCAGATGCGCGTTTTTTCTATCTGATGGGATATGATGACCCGAATTTATTTTTCTATGTTGATTCTGAAGATACTTTGTCCGGAGATTATTCTCCTCCGGGACAAAAATATGTCGACGCTACCGCGACTGAAGTAACCAACTTTATTGCTGGCACTGACTACGTCGAAGGACCATATACTGATAGTTGGGGACGGTGGATTTCGGCATCTGCTCATATCAAAGATGCAAGTGGAAATGTCGTCGCAAAACTCGGTATTGATGTCGATGCAAAGAGACTTCAAAAAGAACTTCTTTTCGTGAGAGGGACCATCCTTTCCATCACAATACTCCTCGCGCTTCTCTTTGGACTTTTTGCTCTTTACGCGAAAAGATCTTTTCGTATGATTGATGTTCTCTCTGGTGCGAACGCGACGCTCACAACAACCAAGTCGAGACTTGAAGCAACAAACAAAATGGCACATTTGGGAACTTTCCGTTGGACACCAAAATCAGGATTCGTCTCTTTCGATGAGGGTATGTATGCACTCACACATCAGAACGTAGACAAGAAACTAGCGTACGATTCATTTAGAAGAATGCTTGCACCCAAAGATGAACATGTGTTTGATATGGCACTTGAGAAAGCAAAAGAGGGTGTAGAAAATTTTAGTCTTGACTATACCATCTACTATCCAGAAGGAGGATCAGTCGCACTTCACTCTGAATGTACTATTGAACACGCAAGGGACGGAAGTGTCGCGACGATTTCGGGTACTGCTCAGGCAAGATAAAATTCTTTTGGACTTTTACGTTATTTTTTTATCTCTGCTATACTAGCCTCACATGAAAAAAGTTGAGCAATTTGAAGAGATATTCATATACGGCAGACAGCCTGTTTTGGACGTTCTCAGGCGTTCTCCACGGAGAGTGAAGCGTATTTTGGTGCGAGAAGGTGTACAAACGAGCTTCATGAAAGACATGGAAGCACTTGCGAAGAAGGCTCATCTCAAGGTTCAAACTGGGACAGAAAATGAATTGGAGAGACTTGTTGGGGGTGTCAATCATCAGGGTGTTGTTGCTCTTATCGCGTCAGGAACACAGATTTTCTCAGTATGGAAAGATACGGTGAAGCTTCACAAGAAACCAGCAATTCTTTTGTTTCAAGACATACAAGACCCACACAATGTCGGAGCGATGATACGCACAGCCGTTGCTGTCGGCGTAGAGGCGATATTACTTCCGCGATTCAACCAAGCTCCGCTTGATGGCGCTGTGTACAAGACATCAGCAGGAATGGTTGATAGGATTCCTGTTGTTGAAATTGGAAATATAAATGAAACTCTGCGTAAGCTCAAAGAAATTGGATTTTGGATTGTTGGTATTGATGAAGAAGGAAAGCAAAGTATGTGGGAAGAAGATTTTGATATGCCGATATGTTTCGTTATCGGAAGCGAAGGGGAGGGAATGCCTGAGAAGACGCGAGAGCTCTGTGATTTCCTTGTCAAAATCCCAATGGAGAATGATGTACCTTCGCTCAATGCTTCGGTCTCGGCAGCAATCGTTATGTACGAATGGAAGCGTCGCAGAGCGACGCAAGTCAAAAGTTAAAAGTATAAAGGCAAAAGTGGGATTACTTTACAAACTTTAAACTTTCCACTTTACAAACTTATGTTGATTGCATCAATTTCAGGAATTCGTGGAACGCTCGGGAAAACCGTTGGACAAGACCTCACCGAGAACGATGTGATAGCTTTTGTTAGTGCTTTTGCTATTCTTATGAAAGGAAAAGGAAGGTCGAAAGTAGTTGTTGGACGCGACGCGCGCGCGAGCGGACGATGGATTACAAAAATCGTCATTGATGTTTTGACTGAGAGAGGAATTAGTGTTGTCGATCTAGATCTCGCAACGACGCCAACGATTGAAATGGCTGTGGTGAAAGAGAAAGCTGTGGGCGGTATCATCATTTCAGCAAGTCACAACCCGATCGAGTGGAACGGACTGAAGTTTTTGAATGCAAAAGGCGAGATTGTCGATGAAACGCAGGGCAAAAAGATTCTTGAATTGTACCGACAACCAAAGTCCTCCAAGGAGAAGAAGTCAAAGAAAGGTAAGGTCACTGCAAAAAAAAATTACGAAGATTTTCATATACGAAAAATTCTAGAGCTTCCACTGGTTCACGCAAAAAATGTTAAGCAAAAGAACTTTACTGTCGTCGTTGATGGAATCAACTCAACAGGAGGAATCGTCATGCCGAAACTCCTGCGAAGGCTTGGTGTGAAAAAGATTATCTCTTTGAATGCAAAACCAACAGGGAAATTTGCGCATACTCCGGAACCCCTACCACAAAATCTTACAGGGCTCGCACACGCAGTTTGCAAACACAAAGCTGATCTCGGTATTGCCGTCGACCCTGACGTTGACCGTCTTGTCTTCTTCGATGAGAAAGGCAATTGCTTTGGAGAGGAATACACGATAGTTGCAATTGCAGATTATGTTCTCTCGCACACCCCAGGAAATACGGTTTCGAATCTCTCATCATCGCGCGCACTCGCTGATGTGACGAAAAGTCTCGGTGGAAAATATTCTGCTTCACCCGTTGGGCTCATGCACGTCATCCGAGAAATGAAAAAAACTCGTGCGATTTTCGGCGGTGAAGGTAACGGCGGAGTCGTTTATCCTCGCCTCCACTATGGACGGGATGCGCTTGTCGGCACGGCGCTCTTTCTCTCATATATAGCAGAAGCAAATGCTCCAGTGTCCCAATTGCGGTCTCGCTACCCAAAATACGAAATGGCAAAAGAGAAACTCGCGCTTGCGCACATGGATGACGCGGAGAAGATTTTTCTTCGAATAAAGAAAATTGCAAAAGGGGGAAAGATTGATACACGCGATGGTGTCAAGATTGATTTCCCTGATTCGTGGGTACACATTCGCCGGTCAAATACTGAGCCACTAGTGCGCATCTACACCGAAGCGCCGACCAAAACTCGGGCAGAAGCACTGGCAGGAGAATGGAAGCGAAAGCTCAATTCTTTGCTATAATAAATGTATATGGCGAGAATGATGAGGTTGTAGGCAATAGTAAAAAAATAACTAAATCCTCCACCCTCTAACTTATGTCTTTTTCCAAACCAAACAAAATTCAAATCATCAAGTATGCTCCGCCACCACCGGATTTGCCGATGCTCGGCAAAGTAACTCCGGAAGAGGTGTCTTTTATTGGACGTACCAACTATGTCGCAGCTCTTGAAGAAAAGAGATTTGTCTTCGGTATAAAACGTACTGACCGTAGACGCCACCTCTATATCATCGGAAAGTCTGGTGTGGGAAAATCCAAATTGCAGGAACTTATGATTCGTCAAGATATTGCCTACGGACACGGTGTCTGCGCTATCGATCCCCACGGCGAATTTATTGATGACATTTTGGAATTCATACCGGAGAACCGCATCGAAGACGTTTGTATCATCGATCCGTCAGACATAGAATATCCTGCATCCTTCAATCCACTTGCCAACGTGGATTATTCTTTCAAACACCAGCTTACTCAAGGCCTCATCGAGGTGATGGAAAAACAATTCGGTGCCAACTGGACACCTCGTCTCGAGCACGTCTTCCGCTTCACCACACTTGCGCTTCTCGATTACCCCTACGCGACAATGCGCGGAATGATCTCGATGCTCACTGATAGAAATTATCGTCAAAAGGTTGTGGAATATATTCAGGATGACATGGTGAAAAGATTTTGGGCAATTGAATTCGCCGACTGGTCAGAAAAGTTCGACACAGACGCTATCATTCCGTTGGTCAACAAACTCGGACAATTTCTTTCTGACCCGATGCTTCGCAATATTTTCGGACAAGCAGAAAACAAGATTGATCTGGAGAAGCTAATGAATGACAAGAAGATTATTCTCATCAACCTTTCAAAAGGGAAAATCGGTGAGGAAAACTCATCATTCTTTGGTTCGATGTTCATTACGAAAATCAAGCAGGCGGGTATGGCGCGTGCAAAGATGGACAAAAAGGATCGTGCTGACTTCTACCTCTACGTCGATGAGTTCCAAAACGTCGTGACGGAAACATTTGAAAACATTCTCTCTGAGGCGCGCAAATACGGACTCAATCTGACGATGGCGCACCAATACGTCGGACAGATTATCCCGAAAGTGCAGGCGGCAGTGCTCGGTAACGTCGGATCAATCATTGCTTTTCGTATTGGTGGAGACGACGCAGTGAAGCTCAAGCCAGAATTTGCGCCTATTTTCGATGTGAAAGATCTTATCAACCTTGGTATCGGTGAGTTTTATATTAAAATGACGATAGACGGCGAGACGTATGACCCGTTTTCTGCTGAAACATTGCAAGTATTGAAACCGACGCATCCGTCGTATCGTGACCGTATCGTTGCCGCATCACGCAGAAAATATGCGATTCCTTCCGGTGATGCTCAGAAACTTATTGAAAAAGAGGAGTCAACTATAATTCGTAGTGCATCGGAGAAATCAGCAATTACAGGAAAGAAAGGCGACGAGAAGGCAACAGAAGTCGCAGAACCGCTGATATAAGTGAAAATAAATAATGAGTAATGAAAAAATGAAGCATTCAATTCCCGCCATTCAAGAGATTCGAGCAAAAAAATCAATAAAAGAAATTACCAATATCGTCACTGCACAGCACATATGCGAGGAAGTCTTGTTGCTTGCTCTCATGAAATTGAAAGTTGGCGTGACAGAAATCAAAATTGCGAAATTCATTATCAAAGAGCTCGCACGGCGGGATGTGAAAGCGCTTGCCTTTGCACCCATCGTTGCGTTCGGCAAAGGTAGTTCAGATATTCATCATGAACCGGACAAAACTAAACTCAAGTATGGGGATTTCGTGATGTTCGACTTCGGTGCTACGTGGCAGGGATATTGCTCCGACATGACACGGACGTACGTATATGGAGCGCCGACAAAGAAGCAACAAAGAGTCTATTGCACAGTCCTCGCCGCTCAGATGAAAGTCATTCGCGCACTTGAGAAAGGGGAAAGGAGCTGCAAAAAACTCGATGCGCTTGCGAGAAATTATCTGGCAAAGCATTTTAAAAATAATTTCAAGCATGGTCTCGGTCACGGTGTCGGCACAGCAATCCACGAATGGCCAAACTTCAAGCCTCAATCGTCCGATATTTTAGAGCCAGGGATGGTGATGACTGTCGAGCCGGGTATCTATCTGCCAGGATACGGTGGGGTGCGTATAGAGGATATGCTCCTTGTCACTGCATCTGGCGCCACAAACCTCACTCGTGTGGGTAAAAGTATTGAAGATATGACTATAGGAGTGTAGAGTGGATGTATGGAAACAAATACCTGTGAACACTGCGGGGCAGGCTTTACTATCACACCCCGGGAGCGCGATCACTATACTCAAGTAAATAGTGTAGAGCCGACTATCTGCGTTACCTGTCGACATAGGCAACATTTTGCTTTTTGGCCCTTTGGCAAATTTCGAAAGGGTACCTCTGCGCTTTCGGGTGACTCGCTCATTACCATTCTTCCAGAAAATGCTCGGTATCCTATTTACACTTCCAAAGAATGGTGGAGTGATGCATGGGATGCGCTAGACTATGGGCAAGACTATGACCCCGCACGACCCTTCTTTGACCAGCTCAAAGAGCTTCAAGAAAAAGTACCCCGTCCACATCAGCAGGGAACAAATAGTGTTGGGTGTGAATGGAGCGACGATGCATGGGATTCAAAAAATTGTTACTTGAGTCGTTCAATAGCAAAAAGCGAAAATCTCATCTATGGCTACCGTGCATTTGAATGCAAAGATTCGGCAGATGTTTCACATATATATACACTCGATCAGTGTTATTGGTGTACTTTTTGTTTCAATTCCTACAGTTTATACTTTTCATTTGGTTGTCACGATTGTCTCTCGAGCGCATTTCTCTATGATTGTCGTAACTGCAGTGACTGCTTTATGTGCTCAAATCTGCGAGGCAAAAAATATTGCATTGAGAATATACAGTATACAAAAGAAGAATACGAGAAAAAAAGAAATGAGTATGATCTGGGCTCGGCAAAAACTCTCGCAGAACTTCAAATAAAATTTCGCACAATGCTAGAGGAGGTGGCAGTGCACAAGGAACATTTCAACGTAAAAACGGAAAATTCTTCTGGATGTTTTCTCACCAATTGTAATGATTGCGTCAGCGTGTTTAGTTGGGAAAATTCTGAACACTGTACCAATTGCATTCGTGGTACAAAAGCAAAAGATTGTGTGGATCTGACAGGGTGTTGGATGCTAGAATTGTGTGGCAACCTTTCATGCTGTACTAGTTCGTACGACCTCAAGTACTCTATCTGGTGCGACAATGTTCGATATAGCGAATACCTCGACCAATGTCTTGACTGCGAGTATTCCTTTGGCTCTGTTGGGCTTCGCAAGAAAAAATATTGCATTTTGAACAAGCAGTATACCCAAGAGGAGTACGAGGTACTTAAAGAGAAAATAATCGGCGATATGAAAGCAAGGGGAGAGTACGGACAGTTCCCTCCGTATGCAATGGGGTTGTGTGACTATGCATTTACTACCGCGTCGATATACCTTCCCGATACGACCAAAGAGTTTGTCGAAGCGCGCAGTGGAGTATGGGATACCCATGTAGAATCAGGGGTTGCTGGAATGCCAACAGAAAATTTACCAGATTCTATAGACGAGGTGGATGAAACAATAACAAAGCAGGCACTTATATGCCCTGTTACAGGCTGGAGATTCAACATTGCACCAGAGGAATTTGCATTTTTGAAAAACAAACATATCGCGTTGCCGAGAAAGCATTTTGATGTTCGGACAAAGGAGCGCATGAGATATCTCGCTACGACTCGTTCCTATGCAGGGAAGTGTTGTTTCTGTAAAAAATCCATAGACGCATATTATCCACCAGAATGGGGGTATACACATATTGCTTGTGAGGGCTGTTATCAAAAAGAAGTAAATTAGGTATGATAGATGGGCATGCAACCCAAAACCCCACAATTTGACGCATTGCTCCAGCCGATACTCGACGCGCTTGTTCCGCACACGCGCACGTGTAGACAGAAGGATATTTCGAAGTATTGTGAAGGAGATTTTGATATTACAGAGACTGATATTGAGTTTTTGAGAATGTTTCGTGTCCCGCCACCCCCATGTTGCCCAACATGCCGTAGGCAACGCAGATATGCATACAACAATCCTGTTCACTTTTACAAAAGGAAAAATGATGCACCGGAGGCGACTATGAATATTATCTCATTTGTCCCGCCCAACTCACCTTTGAAAGTATTTGATTATGAATACTACTTGGAAGGAGATTGGAGTCCACTTACGTATGGAAAACTTTTTGAAAAGGAAGTGGGGTTTCTTGAACAGCTATATACTCTTCGTCTTGCCGTTCCACAGCCCGCTATTACACGAGATCCATCGAATATAAATAGCGATTATTCCATCAATGGGAAAAATTCTAAAAACGCATATTGCTCGAGTGCCGTATTTGGTTCTGAGGATATCTGGTACACGCTTCTTGCACACGGTTGTCGCGAAATCATGGATAGTCAGGCAGTAAGAAAATCCGAACAATTGTACAACGCTGTCCGTTCTCGATCTTCAAGTCAGTGTAGCTATATCTATTTCACGCAAGACTGTATCAACTCACATTTTTTGTACGACTGTCGCAACTGTCAGGATTGTTTTGGTTGTGTCAATCTTCGAAACAAGAGATATTATTTTTTCAATAAAGAACTGACCAAAGAAGAATACAACGAGAAAGTAGCTTCTATGAAGATGCAGACAAGAAGTGGTGTTGCCAAAATTCTGCCAGAATTTTGGGCTTTGGTATACGCAAATCCTGTCAAAGCTTCTCGCAATGAGAACGCGATTGATTGCTCGGGCGTTGCCATAACCAATTCCAAAGATTGTACTCATGTCACGGACTGCGAGAAGTCTGAACACGAGAGATATGCTGACTCTGTCATCGGACATAAGGATTCAATGGATATTTATGGTACAGGTGGCTCTGAATTGCTCTATGAAACATCGGGCGTTGGATCAGGTTGTTCAAATGTAAAATTTTCTGCGCAGTCAAAAAATATTACTGACTCAGAGTACATTCTCAATTGTCGTCAATGTGATCACTGCTTTGCATCAGTCGGACTTCAAAACAAATCGTTTGTTATTTTCAATAAGCAATTCACCGAAGAAGAATACTATATCGAATTGGATAGGGTAAAAATGATACTGATAAACTCGGGTGAGTACGGAGAACTGTTTGATTTCAAGTTCTCTCCATTTGCCTACAACGGTTCGTTCGCAGGCATTTCATATCCATTGAGCGAAGAAGAAATCAAAATGTTGGGAGCTTTGTGGCAACCAGATGTGGATTCAGAGTTTGGCGGAATCGCAACAGTGAACGCAAGAGATGTTCCAGATTCTATTGATGATGCCAAAGATGATATTTTGGATAAGGCGATTATTTGCGAGGAGAGTGGAAGGCCTTTCCGCATAATCCCGTCAGAGCTTCAGTTTTACCGACGATGGAAAATTCCAGTTCCGATAATTCACCCTTATCGACGGATGAAAGATCGATACAAATATTCTGGCGCTGGCAGGAGCTATCATGCTAACTGCAGTAAATGCAATGTTGAACTAGAAACAATATACAGTGACCAAGAAAATTGGATTTTGTATTGTGATCAATGTTTCCAAGAAGAAATTTTGTAATTATGTTGTCCAAAACCCCACAATTTGACGCTTTGCTTGATGTAATATTGGAGAAACTTGTACCGCATATGAAAGAATGCAGACAAAGGGATATTTCGCAGTACTGCGAAGGAAGTTTCGCGATTGAAGCGGATGATATAGATTTTTACAAAATGCTGCGCGTGCCACCACCGACATTGTGTCCCACCTGTCGGCATCAGAGACGCCTTGCGTTTTCAAATTATTCACATATTTATAAAAGGAAATGTGATGTCTCAGGACACAGAGAGATGATGATCTCAGCGGTTGCTCCAGTCATGCCATGGATTACATACGATTATGATACTTATTACAGCGATGTGTGGGATCCACGCGATTATGCTCGGGATGCTTTGCCAAACGACAGTTTCTTCTCCCAATTTCTAGAGTTAGAGAAAGTAGTGCCCCAGCCTGGTGTGCGAAGAGGTGCAGATTCACCGAACAGCGATTATAGCTTTTATGGCAAGCACATGAAGGATTGCTACTACGTATTTGGAGGACGACGCAATGAGGATATAATGTATGGCTCATCGATCTATGACTGTACTCATGTTGTGGATGCATATTACATTCGCCACATTGATGTAGGGTATGAGCATGTGGGCACGCATCAGATGAGCAAGTGTTTCCACGCCTACTTTTCTAGTAACTGTGTTGAATGTGATTTTGTATATGATTGTCGCAATTGTCAAAATTGTTTTGGATGTGCCAATCTTCGTAACAAGAATTATTGTTGGTTCAATGAGCAACTTTCAAAAGAGGAATATCAGAAGCGTAGAAAGGAAATTGACCTTGGAAGTCAGGCGACCAAACTAGAATATCAGAAAAAGTTTTGGAATTTTGTACGCTCGCAACCTGTATGTGCGACTCGCGTACTGCAATCAGTAGATGTGACAGGAAATGACGTGCGGTCTTCGAAAAATTGTCACCATGTAACACAGGTTGAAGATGGTCAGAATTTAAAATACTGCCATTTTGCTATCGCAGGCATGGTCAATTCCTACGATATGGGTTTTGGCGGCAAAGCAGAAAATATCTATGACTGCCAGAATACTGGCACGAGCTCTATGAATGTGCGCTTCTCGTTTGCAGTAAAAGAGACAACTGAGTCTGACTACCTTATTTCCTGCTCCAACTGCACGCATTGTTTTGGATGTATCGGACTTAAGAATGCTTCCTACATGATTTTCAACAAACAGTATACAGAAGAAGAATATTTCAAGAAAGTTGATGAGATAAAAAGCGCAATGCTTGCGCGCGAGGAATATGGAGAGTTTTTCCCTATGTCATTTTCTTGCTATGCATACAACAGCTCTCTTGCGCAGTTTCTCTTTCCTATGGAAAAGAGTGAGGTCCTAGCACAAACATTGTATTTTCAAGACGAGACAGATGTAGATCTTTCAAATCTCCAGATCTTGAACCCAAACGACCTTCCCGACGCAATAGAGGATTTTACCGAGGAAATGTGTAGTAAAGCCATCATAGGAGAAGATTCTGGCAAACCATACCGCATCACCACACGAGAGCTTGAATTCTACAAGCGCTACAAGATCGCCCTTCCGCTCGACACGCCACTCGAACGAACAAAGAGACGCTTCGCCTTGCTCAACAATTTCCGCATTGAAAAAGACCATTGCGCTTCATGTGGCAAGGAAATAGATTCTGCCTATCGCTCAAGCGACGGCTGGCGTCCGTATTGCGAAAGCTGTTACCAAATAGAAATACTGTAATGGAAACTCGAAACTGCCAAAATTGCAAAAATGATTTTTACATTGATTTGGAGGATTTTGCTTTTTATACCAACAGGAGAGTTCCTCCCCCCACTTTTTGCTTTGACTGTCGATTGCAGCGAAGATTAGTTTTTCGCAACGAACGAGGTTTATACAAAGCCTTTTGTGATAACTGCGGACAAAAGACTCCTTCTGTGGTACCAAACAGTACAGGTAAAAAAGTGTACTGTAATTCTTGTTTCGTTTCAGACACGTGGGATGCACGTGACTATGGAGCATCGTACGATTTTGCGGTGCCGTTTTTCGAGCAATTCAAAAAACTTCTTCATGTCGTGCCCGTACGAGCGCTGACAACGAGCAGTGGTACTCTCGTAGATTGTGATTACTGTAATACTTCTAGTCACCTCAAAAATTGCTATTTAGTCCATGGCTCTGATAATAGTGAAGATTCTATGTACTCGACAGAGCTCTTTAGGGGTTCAAGAAACTGCATTGACTCGATGCAGATGATAGGAGTCACAAACGCGTATGGATGTATGAAATGCGAACGCTCTAACAACATACGTTTTTCGATGGACTGCAAGGATTCATATGATCTTCTCTACTGCAAAAATCTCTCAGGATGCAGCGACTGCTTGGGGAGTGCAAATCTCAAGAACAAAAAATACTGCTTATGGAACGTCCAGCTTAGCAAAGAAGAATACTTTCAAAAACTAGCAGAGTACGATCTTGGTTCATATAAAGTGCATAAGGAAATACTTGAGAAAGCGGCGAAGCATTTTCAAAACTTTCCAGTAAAATACATGAACGGACATACCAACAGCGATGTTTCCGGGGACTCTATTTTTCAGTCAAAAAACTGCAAGTACTCGTTTATTGTATCCGGAGGAGAGAATTGTACCTATTGCTATAACTTGGTGGTAACATCTACGACTGACTCTATGGACTATTCGGACTGGGGAGCGAAAGCATCGCGCATCTATGAATCACAATCCTGCGGCGCCAATATTCAAGATTTGAAATTTTGTTTCTTTGTAACAAAAAACAGTATGGCATGCGAGTACTCTGCACATTGCAGCAACTGCCAATATCTTTTTGGTTGCGTGGGACTTCGCAACAAAGAATATTGTATTTTCAATGTTCAATACACAAAAGAAGACTACGCAGTCGAGGTGGAAAAAATAAAACGCCATATGGAGGACATGCCATACAGAGACAATGTGGGCAACATATACCGATACGGCGAGTTTTTCCCAGCAGAGTTGTCACTGTATTTCTACAACGATACCACAGCGCAAAATGTCTATACGCTTACGAAGTCTGAAGCAGAAGTCAAAGGGTTTTTGTGGTCAGAGAAAAAAGAAAACATAAGTCATGACACAGATATATATCTATCTTCGGCACTTCCCGATACTCTATGTGGCGAAGTAGAGGATTTTATTGAGGTACCTATCTCTTGTGCTCACACAAAACTTTCAGAAACTCATCCGTATTGTTTGGGGGAGTATCTCATAACAAAACGTGAATACTCATGGTATAGAGAAGGGAATTTTCCGCTGCCACGCGCATGCTATAACTGTCGATATTTTGAGAGACTCGCACAGAGCATGCTTCCTCCGAAACTCTGGACTCGCACCTGCACATGCGACCAAACGGGTCACGATCATTCTGCCGTATGCCCAAACAAAATCGAAACCGCGTATGCACCCGAGAGGTCAGAGCGAGTGTATTGTGAAAGCTGCTATCAGAAAGTAATGGTATAATGCAAAAAGTGGAATTTCAATCCGACAGAAAAATATGCTCCAATTGCCAGGCGCCTTTTTTAATAGTACCCGCAGATTTTTCTCTATACAAAAAACTCAAGGTACCGCCACCGACTTGGTGTTCGGAATGCCGTTGTATCCGCCGTATGGTGCACAGAAACGAACGCAATCTGTACCGCCGTACATGCGATATAACCGGTAAAAACATGATCTCTATTTATCGCGCAGATTGTCCGTACACGATCTGCGATCAGGATTACTATTTTTCTGACGCCTTCGACGCCACGCACTATGGCAGAGAGTATGACCCAAGCCGTACTTTTTTTGACCAATTTTATGACTTTGCAAAAACGGTCCCTCTCGCAGGACTTTTCTTGCGAAATTCTGTGAACTGCGTCTACAACCAGGACATGGGAGAGTGTTCCAATTGCTACCTCTGTTCAAGAACTCACAACTCGCAAAATATTCTGTACGGCTATCGCGTGAACAAATCGAGTGATTGCACCGATTGTTTTCAAGCCACAGAGGCGTCAGAGTTCCTCTATGATTGCTTTGACACGATTTCTTGTAGCAATAGCAAGTATCTGCACATCTGCGAGAAATGCTCTGATAGTGCATTTCTATACAATTGCGTCGGATGTGTGGACTGTTTTATGTGTACCAACCAGCGCAACAAGAGCAATTGCTACAAAAATGTGCAGTATTCCACAGATGAATACAAAAAAATTGTTGAGTCTTACGATTTGGGCACGCGGAGCGGTACTGAGCGAGCGCTTAGTGAATTTGAAGATTTCGTCAATCAATTTCCTCACAAAAATCTTACTGTAATCCGTTCAAACGATGTCTCCGGCG
>CAZSFR010000011.1:11613-25247 GCA_964606295.1 uncultured Candidatus Saccharibacteria bacterium | reverse complement strand
GGTCGCGCCGAAGGCGCGACACAAAGGCATTACCCCCAAAAAATCCTGATTTTGAAAGGAACTAGCAAGGTTTCGCCTTGCTAGCTTAAAATAGAGATCAAAGCGGAAGATCTGGCTGAACGCTCTAGTACTATAAATTACGAAGTAGTAACTCGCTTGAGTCCGCTGTTGCCGAGAATAGTCGTATAAATTGCTATAATATAGGATAAATTATACAATAAAAAAATAAGTTTATTATTTAACTTTTGAAATATATGGGCTTTAATGATTTAGAAAACAAAGCAGGGGGTGGTATTGGCGGAAAAAAAGATAAAAAAAAATCTCGTGTAGATATTGAAAAGCTATATGGAGAAGCAGAAAAACGACTTAACATTCCTAAGACAGAAGCCTTGTCGCGTGAAGAAGATATTTATAAATTTCCTAGATTTGCAGCCAGTCAGCAGAAGTTGGCCGAGATTTGCCAAAAATTAGGGGCTAAATTATCCCTTGAAGGACGGAGTGGTTTTGCAAAAAGAAATGAATATTACATAGTTGTTGGAACTGAAGCAAATGAAGAGAATATAGCTAAAGCTAAAGATGTAATAGCTGAGGCCAATGAAATATCTAAAGCTGAAAAAATGGAAGGTTTTTGGGAAGAATATGATGAGAATAGTTATGATAATGGTTTGAGTGGGTACGTTATAACAGGTGGAGATCCAGAAAGTTTGAGCAGTTATGGAATAAAAGAATCCGTACCTGGGCTAATACATGTCGGTGATTTAAGGTGGGGTAATACTGCTGACCATAGACAAGGCAAGACTCATACAGAAAAAAGTTTTTTTATGGATCCGAGTATGGTTAAAGATAATCAATTAACTATTAAGGTTAGGGAGCGAGATAAATATATATTTATTGGTAGTGGTGGGTCAAATTTAGATAGATTAAAAAAAGAATTAAAGGTTACAGACATTAGAATCCAAAATCCTGATTATTCACCGGAAGTTTTCGATGATTTTCTAGAATATGCTACCAATGAAAGCAAGGTAGCAAAATTGCCAGATAGATTTTCTGCTTGGAAAGATATATATAAAGCAAATCTACAGGCTATTGATCAGTATTACTTTCTCAGAATCCGATCGGCAGGCAAGCTAGATCCTTACGGTAAGGAGGATATGAAGATGCATTATGGTTCTGAGATGGGCAGATTCAGAGTCGTGGGGATGGAACAACTCTGCTCTCTTATTAGAAGAAAAGATCTTTCCATTTTAGACATCTCCAAAGAGCTTCTTTCTTCAGAAGAAGAAATTGAAAAAAATAATCCTTCAGAGATTGAGCATAGTGGCGTAAAATTTCGCATCAATTATGGTCATAATACAAGATATATACCAGATGAAGAAAATGGAAGTAAATCTATAGAAATATTTTCAGCATCAACTGATATAAATCAAGACCAGTTAGAGCAAGACTTTTTGCCAGAAGGCTTGAAATTACCAAATGGTAGACAAGTTAATTTATTTTGTAACGTAACGATTCCAGAAGATTATAATAGTCATAAAATTGAAGGGAATACCACCAAAGAACTAAAAGATAAACTGCAGGAACTTATAAATAAAAAGTTTACAGATAAGATAAACGAGTGTATACGTACGGAACTTAATGAGCCTGATATTCTTCCTATTCAAATTAGCAAGCACAGAGATTACTACTATAATAGTGCATTATATAAAAAGCTGTACGATAATTCCGATAAGACAGCAAATAGCGAACAGCTCACCAAAGAAAACTTCAAGGAAAAACTAGAAATAGCAAAGAATAATATCAAAAAGAAATTACAAGAAATTTATGCTCCACTATCTGAAATAGTCGATAAATATCAAGACCTTAACAATGAAGTAAATAACTTTTTCGCAGGACTAACTTCAGAAGAAGAAAAGCTATTTGTCGATGAGAAAAATAAGTTTAATAACGAGTTACAAAAGATTATCGCATTTCTTTTGGAACTGAAGAATACTGAAGCGACAATCACCATCGAAACACTCGCAAAAAATTTAGCAGACCTTAAATCAAATAAAGAGCAACTTATAAAAAACCGTACGGCCGACCTAGAGAATACAATAGCCAATGTCCCAGAATTTATAAAAAGCTATTATTCGGGTGATATGGATAGAATGATAGAAACCACAAAAGAATTGGAATTTGTTAGAAATAAAATATCAAGAATGAATCCCACAGATTTTGATTATTATAGGAATGAATTATCAGTTGGGAAAGGTCGTAGATACAACGCAATGGAAGAATTGATGAAAGGTTTTTCAAAAGATGAGAATTATTATTCTAATCTTCCAAGACTGGCTGGAAATAACAAATTTAATGGCGTGGAATTTTTCTTACGTACATATCTTTTCGATGAATATCAAGATGGAGGAGTTTATCTAGAAACTAATACTGATAATTTCCAAGATGATGCTGATAATTTTGAAAATCCAGATGATATATATGAAAATAAATCTAAACTGACAACAAAGGTAAATTTAGAGGATATGGATGATCTTAGTAAATTGCGATCGGGCTACGCTTTAGCTGATGACTTTATGGCAAAGGCTATGTTGAAAGGGCAATTACTGACTGCACTAAAATTAGCTCGTGATAAGGAAACAAATCCCGATAAAAATAAGGCACTTACTGATGAGATAAATAGAATAAAAAAAGAATAAGAGCTACTCCCAAAAACTCTTATATTAAATATTTTTAGGAGGAATAGAGAACAGACGGCACTTTGTGCCGACCATATTTTTGCTTCCGAACCCCTTTCAAAAAATGTTCGAATTTTGTATAATGAATACTGCCAACAACAGGTAGTATGAGAAACATATACACAGCCCTTTTTGTAAAAGATGTAGAAAGTTTACTAAAAAGATTTCCACCTAAGCATGGAAAAGTTTTTGGTGACCACAGCACCATTGTATTTAATCCTAGCAACTTACAGGGTATAGAGATAGGTAAAGAATTGAAGGTTAAAATTATAGGTCGAGCGTATGATGAATATGGCGATGACCTTTTGGTAGAAAATCCAAAATCAAAAAATAAGTATCCGCACATTACACTGTCTCGTGCAGAGGATGCACCTCCTCTGTATTCTCAGATTTTATTTAGTAAATCTGCCGAAGAAAACCAGATGGAATATTTTGATGATGAAAATGTAGAAGTCGTGGAAGGCTATAATGAAAATAATAAGATTGTTAGCTAGTGATACCATCCTCACTGCAATTTGAAAACTCAAGCTGGATAGCTTGTGTATTTTGTTGTCTCATGATACAGTGTACTAGTACATATCACTCTGGTGTGTGCAAAAAAAAAGTAAACAAATTCTTTCAAATTAAAAAACCAATCATATGATAATTAATCATGACAAAAACAAAAATAGCGATAACAAAAACGTCGTTTCAAGTTACGACAAAATAGTTATAAAAGATCACAATCCCGAGACAAAAGAACTTCTTATTGAAGTTGGCACAGAAGAAAAAACACTTGTCTACGACGATCTTGGAGGCACAGAGCTTCCAATGAACGAAAGAGTCACTATCTTTTTCAGCGGTTACAAAGGAGGCAATAGAACAGGCGTTCAATTTCTTTAATTAATTTTGATCAATATATTTTACCGCGACAATCAATGTCCGCGGTATTTTTTTATTGCCGACATAAGATGAGGGAAGTGTATACAGTAATCTTTATCACTTCCGAGTCGAGGAGAGCATAAAAGTTGTTATCGCTTTACTTCTTCCACAAATCCCAAATGTACGGTGCCAGATCGCGAGGTGAGCCTTCTAGAGCAAAAAAGTGCAAATCAATGAAGGGGAGCGAGTTGCATTCGATGATGCCCCACTTTTGTTTGCCAGGATCTTCTGTTGGGTCAGGAATGATGAGATCAAATCCCAATATCGGTGCAGGAATCACCGTCGCAGAGTGTTCGAATATATCGTGCATTCTCGGATGAACCTCGGGAAGCATCTCGCGGGTGTAGCCTCCATACATGCGACCGGTCTTCGCGGAGAGATCAATCGTGTTTCCGTTTGCCAATATAGTGTTGGGGATGTAGCCAAAGCGCGCGATGAAAGAGAGGACGTCGTCGTTTATTATGATATCCGACAATTTTTCATCTTTATTTATATTCTTCTCCGCAACAAGCTCTTCTATAGTGTGCATGCCGTCGCCTGTGACTTGGGGTGGATCAGCGCGGAAGAATCCGACAAGCTTGTTCCCGATCACGGTTGCTCGGTAGACGCTTCCGACGATATGCTCTTCGACGACGAAAAATGGAGAAATTTGTTGGCAAAGTGAGCACGCCTTGTGGAGTTCATCAAGAGTTTGTATGTTTGTCGTCGTGTGGCGTCCGCGTGAGCCACTGCGAGGCTTCACAATAACTGGTTTTTCGAGTTTCGCAAATACGTGCCTTGCTCCAGAGATTGTAAATGCTTTTTTGGAAGAAGGAACACTGATATTCGCTTTCCTCAATTTATTTTTCAAAATAAATTTGTCATCGAGCCATGAGTACGCATCTTGGGGAAGCCATGGGGGGATCGGGAGGCTTTCGAAGTGGATCCACTTGCCGTTGATTTTGGCGCGGTAATGCTCAAGTGCGCGTCCCCAGATGACAACTTGTTGCATTGGGATGTTGCGACGTTTGGCTTCTTCCCAAATGAGTTTCGAGCGTCCGCTTGAGGCGCGCTCGACATCCTCGCTATAACGAACCATGCGAAAAAGTTGCAGGACACTGAAATGAACTTTTGTAAAAGTGTTGACGAGAGTGCCAGAGGCGGATAGGTTGATGATTTTGGAGAGGAACATTTCCATAGGTTCAATGATGAGACCTTCCAAAGCACCCGCGATATACATAATCGTGTGATTCATCGGGCTTGTCCCGCAGGCGGCGCAGGTACTTTTTTTGTGTGAGTGTTCCATGAGTTTCTTTGCTTGTTATATCATTACATTTTAGGGCGCTCAAAAACTCGCTTTGCTCAGACAGTTTTCGCTTATAAAATACAATGATACAACAACCATGTTTTTATTCCATAAAAACATAAAGAGACAGTCGAAACTGTCTCTTTAATCAACTACTAGTGTCCTCCGAGCATAATATATTCTCATAATTCACGTAGTAATATCGACCCCCCAATTATAGCATGCTCTAGAATTTTGCAAGTCAGGACATATCAGTGAGCGAGCGCCAAGCGGACAACAGAGCGAGCTCCAGATTTTTTGAGAGCACGGGTGGCTTCATCGAATGTCGCGCCTGTCGTGGTGACGTCATCGATGAGGAGTACATTTTTGCCCTTGATCAAAGAGGGGTTGGTGACACGAAAAGAATCTTTGAGATTCGAAAGTCTCTCTTTTCTCACTTTTATCTCCGCTTGGCGTTTCGTATCGCGATACTTTTCTAAAATATTTTCGACAATAGGGCATTCGCCATGCGTCTGATTCGCAAATCCACGCGCTATCAAGAGTGCATGGTTGTAGCCACGTTGGCGCTTCCTTTTTTTCGATACAGGAACAGTGACAATGATAGGGGAAAGGAAATTGTTGAATTGCCTTCTTTCCGCGAGCCCCTCCCATGCTTCATCATAGAGAAGTTCACCGAGTACTTTTCCTAGTTCATACTTGCCTTTGTATTTGAGATGCCATAGGGCATTTTTGATGATGGGATCGTGATACGAAAAATAAGCAACTGTTTTCGCATCGGGAACATGAAGTTCTCGGCGTAGTTTTAACTTACAAGAATCACAAAGGAACGTCTTGTAGCAAGAACATCCGACACAGCGTCGGGGGAAAATAATATCTAAAACGGTAGCGATTGGAGCTAATGTCATGTTAGAATGAATACAGTGATAAGTATAAAACGCATTTGTTTTCATGGCTAATCCTCTCAAAGCAATACTGGCAAGTGGAATGTCCTTCTTGAAACGCGACACAGCTCAAAGTGTCGTGGGTATTGATATTGGTTCATCCGCAATCAAAGTTGTTCAATTGCGTAGAAAAGGAGGAAAAGCCATCTTGGAAACATACGGCACCCTCGCGCTCGGGCCGTATACGAAGGGTGATGTAGGGCAAGTGACGAATCTACCACCTGAAGATATTGCGAAGGCGATGATAGACACAATACGCGAATCCAACATTACAACCAAAGATTGCGCTATCGCGATTCCTGCATCCTCGAGTCTCATTTTCACAATGGATCTTCCGGGTATCATTGATGAGAAAACTCTTGCGCAAGTTATTCCAACAGAAGCGCGCAAATATATTCCTGTACCTATTTCAGAAGTGTCGCTTGACTGGTCTATCATTCCGAAAGCAACTTCTGATGAAGAAGGAACAATCGAAAGAAACGAAATATTAGTGGCAGCTATTCACAACGACACGGTCGCGCGCTACCGCTCACTCGCAACAACAGCAAATCTCAACGCTGCCTTTTTCGAAATAGAAGTTTTCTCAAGCATTCGTTCTGTTCTCACTCATGACCTCTCGACTGTTATGATTGTCGACATTGGTGCTTCTAAAACGAAAATCACCATTATGGAATACGGCACGGTGAAACGCTTCCATGTCATCAATCGCGGAAGCCAAGACATCACGAATAATTTGTCCAAGTCACTTTCGATACCTTTTACGCGCGCAGAAGAAATAAAACGCGAAACAGGACTTTCTCGTAATGTACAGGACCAAGCAATACCTGACACCGTCAAGCTTGTCATGGACTATATATTGACTGAAGCGAGCTCTGTGCTCTTGGATTATGAGAAGAAATATAATAAAATTGTTAGTAAGGTAATACTCACCGGAGGTGGAGCGCTTTTGAAAGATATTATTCCTGAAGCGAAAGCGGCATTTCGTAATGATGTTGTCCTAGGGACACCGTTTGATAAGGTGGAAGCGCCGGCATTTCTCGAAGACGTATTGCGTGTCGCTGGACCTGAATTTTCCGTTGCGATGGGTTTGGCACTACGCGAGCTCGAAGGATAGTGGTATAATAAATAGCACAGACAAAAGACAAAAATTACGAATTAGAAAGTAAGAGATAAGTGTTTCAATAGCAAATCAAAATGGATAGAGATTCACAAACATCATTCATTCCCAAAAAGCCACTCGTTGAAGAGCGTGTTGTTCGTACACGCAAGGTGTCTCTTTTCAACTTCTTCGCCACTCTTCTTTTCTTCGCGTCGCTTGCTGCAGCGGGAGGCATGTATTTCTACAAATCGAGCATCACTCAAAATATAGAGAAGATGAAAACGGACCTCAACCGTGCGAAAGATGCATTCGAGCCGGGTGTGATACAAGACCTCGAAACGCTCGATCGCAGGTTGAATGCGACACAAAATATTTTGGGAGACCATCTCATTGTCTCACCGATTTTTGCACTTTTGGAAAGATCGACGCTCTCAAGTGTTCAATTTACAAAGTTTGAATATGAAATGCCGACAGATTCTGCCGGAGATGTGAGGATTAGTCTCTCTGGTCTCGCGCCAGGATACGAGGCAGTTGCTCTTCAAAACGATGCCTTTGCAAAAGAAAGTAATATCAAAAATCCCAAATTTTCAAATCTTGAATTAGACCAGAAAGGACACCTAACTTTTGAAGTAGAGTTTTTCGTTGACAGAGCGAATCTTTCGTATGAACCGAGCAATTCAGTTTCTGATGGTGTTGGCCTTCAAACAATACCAACAGGAACGTCGACCGATGGAATACCAGCAAATGAGTTAATGACACAATAATATGTTCAAATTTATCGTCCCGACAATCATCATCATCGTTTCGGCAATCATCTTTTTCGTATTCACAAAGCCGGCGTATGAGAGTATTGCAGTGCTTCGTGTTGAATCAGAAGCATATGATCAGGCGCTAACGAATTCCAAAAAGCTCCAAGAGGTGCGTGATGAACTAACACTAAAATACAACAGCATGTCTCCAGAAGATCTCGAGCGTATCGAGAAACTCCTCCCAGATACTATAGACAACGTTCGCCTCGTTATTGATATCAAGAATGTTGCAGCTACACACGGACTGATATGGAGGAGTGCGGATTTCGGCGACACTGATACGACGACTGACAAGAATGGCAAACCTCTCCAAAGTCAGGGCGCAACAGATCTCTTGTACAAGAGTCGTGACTATCAAAGATACACGTTAGGATTTTCTGTTGAAGGTAGCTACGAAGTATTTCAAGATTTTGTTTCCGACCTCGAAAAGAGCTTGAGAATTGTCGATATTAGTAATGTAACCTTCTCCTCTGTTGAAACAGCAAAGGGGACTGGATCATATCGATTTGATGTCGATATCCAGACATATTGGCTCACCAATCTCTAACTATCATGTCCAAACTCATCAAAAAAGCTATCATATTCGTTGTTGCATTCATCCTGATTGCGGTTTTGTGGAGTGTTTTTTCCGGCAAAAAGAAAGATTCGGCGAGTCTTACTGTCACAGGAGGTCAGGGCACTGCGGTACCACTTTCGAGCGACGGAGATATTGTCGAGGATACATTCCTAAATACGCTTCTCAATATATCTGCAATCTCACTCAACGATTCTGTTTTTGATGACCCACGATTCATGTCGCTCCAAGATTTTACCGTGACATTGATTCCCCAAGCAGTCGGCCGAACGAATCCGTTTTTGCAGACCGGTTCCACAGTTCCACTCACTACTACTACAACGACCACTGCTCCACCTTTGACAACTGGCACACCAACACAATAAATCAATATGAATATTCTCGAAGAGATCATCAAGCGCGGGTTGCTCGACGAGACTCGTGTCTCAGAGGTACTTCGACTTGCCCGAGAAAAGTATGAGGGAAGTGTTGACGAAGCGCTCACTTCCTTTGGGGTGACAGAAGATTCTATTCTCAAAATTAAAAGTGAATTTTTTGGTATGCCTATCAAGAATGTTGATCCGAAGACGGTGACGTTCGAAATTTTGAAATATATTCCTCCTGATTCTGCGAAGCATTATCACTTTGTACCGATTGGACTCGTTGAAGGCGTGCTGGAAGTCGGCGTGACAGATCCTGACAATATAGAAGCGATGGACGCACTCCAGTTTATTTCTGCGAAGTCCAATATTCCGTTCAAGGTATATCTTATTTCGCCATCAGCGTTCAAAGCGATTCTCGATAGTTACAAGGGCATGACAGGCGAAGTCGACAGCGCTCTATCTGATTTGAAAGACTCAAATGATCAAGATCTCCCCGAGGTTGATATCGAAGATGTTGTGATTGAAGAAAAGGGAAAAGAGATGACTATCGGTGAAGAAAAAAAGATTGTTGAAGATGCGCCGGTTATCAAGATTGTCGCCGTGATATTGCGCTACGCGACAGATGGTAACGCGTCAGACATACACATCGAATCCACAGGGGAGAAAGTGAAGGTGAGATTTCGTGTCGACGGGGAACTGAAGACATCTCTATGGTTGCCACTCAACGTTTTCCCGGGTGTGGTCGCTCGTATCAAAATACTTTCGAAGTTGAAACTCGATGAGAAACGCAAACCACAAGACGGACAATTTTCGGCGAAGATAGAAGGAAGAAAAATTGATTTTCGTGTTTCTACTCTCCCGACATCTCTCGGTGAAAAAGTTGTTATTCGTATCCTTGACCCTGATCGCGGGCTAAAGAACCTCGACAGCACCGGACTCTCTGAAGTAAATTTGAAAATTATTCGCGCGGCGCTCAAGCGACCGTACGGACTGATACTCATCACTGGTCCGACTGGTAGCGGTAAGACGACAACGCTCTATTCGATGTTGAACGAGCTCGACCGTGAGAAATCAAATGTCATATCACTCGAAGACCCTGTCGAATACCGCATGGCTGGTGTTGCACAGTCGCAAGTGATGCCAGAAATCGGGTACACTTTTGCAACAGGACTCCGTTCGATTCTCCGTCAAGATCCGGATATCATCATGGTTGGAGAAATTCGTGACAAAGAAACAGCACAGCTTGCTATACAAGCTGCATTGACTGGTCACCTTGTCATCTCAACACTCCACACCAACTCAGCTATAGGCGCTATTCCACGTCTCGTCGACATGGGAGTCGATCCCTATCTTATTGCGCCAACGCTTATTCTCACTATGGCACAGCGTCTTGCTCGAAAGCTTTGTCCAAATTCCAAACAAGAAATTCCGATGGATGAGACATTAACACAACTTATTAAAAGCCAGTTTGAGGATTACCCCGAGGATAAAAGAAAGAATCTTCCTATCGGAGACAAAGTGTACGAAGCCGTCGCATCAGCTGATTGCCCGAGTGGTATCAGAGGGCGTGTCGCTGTTATGGAACTGTTTGAGACGAGCAAAGAACTCCAGCACGTTATCCTTACCAATCCGATAGAAAGCGAAATATACAAGCTTGCACGTGCACAGGGGATGCTCACCATGAGAGAAGACGCACTTATCAAAAGTATGCGCGGGGAAGTCCCTTTTCAGGAAATCTATAATTTTTAGAAAAAAAGTAGTACACTATATCATATGGACACTCCGACATCAGGTAAAAAGACAATCATGCTCGTCGACGATGACAAGTTTCTTCTCGATATGTACGCAATCAAATTTGGTCAGTCAGGCTTCAACGTGATTGCATCGCTTGGCTCTGACGATGCGCTTGCAAAGCTCCGTGAGGGAGCGAAACCAGACCTTCTTCTGTTTGATATAGCGATGCCGGGTATTGATGGTATGGAATTTCTGGAAATTGTGCAGAAAGAAAATCTTGCTCCTCAGGCGCTCAAGATTGCACTCTCAAATCAAAACGAACCTTCTGATATGGAAAAGTGCAAAAGTCTCGGCTGTGATGATTATTTCATCAAGGCAACAATGACACCGCTCGAACTTATTACCAAAGTGATGGCAACCATGAAATCCCGTGTATAACGCGTGATATACTTATTGATATGACAGATTACAAAAAAGCACTTGAAGATTTGATTGAAACAGTCGTAAGAGAAGTTGGCTCTGACCTACATCTTTCTGTTGGACGATACCCCACTGTCCGTGTCACTGGAGAATTGATTCCACTCGTGAAGCAGACGTTACTTGCAGATGTAGACGTGCAAGGAATGCTCGAAGTACTACTTAATGACCAAACGAAATACGAGCGTTTCATTAAAAATCAGGAAATAGATTTTTCTTATACATACAAAGAGAAGACACGCCTCCGAGGAAATGCATTTTTCCAGAAGGGCAAAATCGGTATTGCTCTCCGCCTCATTCCACAAGTAAAAACATTTGAAGAACTTGGACTTCCTCCACTTCTCGCAGAATACTCCCGTAAGAAGCAAGGATTTTTCCTTATCGTGGGACCAGTCGGACAAGGAAAGTCGACATCATTGGCAGCAATGGTGAACCTCATCAATGAGGAGCGTTCTGAACATATTGTCACCATCGAAGATCCAATAGAATACATGTATGAGCAGAAACACTCAATGATCAATCAGCGCGAAGTGGGGATTGATACAGCAACATTTGAATCAGGTCTCAAATCTGTTTTTCGAGAAGACGTCAATGTGATTTTGATTGGAGAAATGCGTTCTCCAGAAACGATAAGTGCTGCCGTGACTGCTGCTGAGACAGGACACTTGGTGCTCTCAACGCTTCATACGAACAACGCGGCGCAGACTATCGATCGTATCATTGACGCTTTTCCGGCAGAACAACAAGATCAGATTCGCATCCAACTCTCGTCGTCACTTCTCGGTATCTTTTCACAGCGACTTATACCGAAAACAACGGGAGGCCTCGTTCCTGCGTATGAATTTCTGCTCAACAACAACGCTGTTTCAAACTTGATTCGTGAGAAGAGAACTCATGAAATCGACGTTGTTATCGAGACAGGGCATGAGTCTGGAATGATTGACATGAATCGATGTCTTCTCGAGCTTGTGAGAAAGGGTGACATCACGATGGAGCATGCGTTCCAGTATTCTATTAATCCGAAAGCGCTTGAGAGACTCGTCTAATTAGTAATGTATAATGAACGATTAATAATGAAAAATAATACATTTACGAGAGTTGCACTGCATTATTCATTTTTAATCATTCATTTTTAACTATCACTATGCTTTTCAAATATAAAACAGTCGATACAGCAGGAGCATCAAAAGAGGGCAACATCGAAGCCGTCAACAAAGATCTTGCTATTGCCGCACTCCAGCGCCGAGGTTTGATTGTCGTTTCGATACGAGGCGATGACGAAAAGAAATTGCTTGACCGCAATATTTTCGAGCACATTCCTCTCAAGGATATCGTCATCATGTCACGACAAATCGCGACACTCTTTGAAGCGCAGGTCTCTGCACTCAAGGCATTTTCACTTTTGGCTGGCAACACCGAAAATGCTCTCCTCGCCAAGCTTCTCAACCAAGTTGTTGATGATGTGCAGGCTGGTTTCCCGATTTCCGGCGCACTCGCAAAACACCCTGAAGCTTTCTCAACGTTTTATGTCAACATGGTCAAAGCTGGCGAAGAATCAGGAAAACTCACGCAGACGTTCAACTATCTTGCGGATTATCTTGATCGTCAGTACGCACTAACTTCCAAAACGAGAAATGCTCTCATATACCCGGCATTCGTAGTCTTCACATTCATCGTGGTCATGTCTCTCATGTTCACTATTGTGATTCCGAAATTGACGCAGATTATTCAGGAATCCGGTCAAGATATTCCCGTGTATACGAAAATAGTCATCGCGATTTCCAATTTCTTCGTTCACTACGGTATCTTCGTCCTTATTTTTCTCATCATTGCAGGCCTCTACATATGGAGACTTTCTCGTTCAGAGAGCGGTAAGACATATCTTGATGGACTCAAACTTTCCGCACCTCTCTTTGGCAAAGTCTTCCAAAAGCTCTACCTCGCACGCCTTTCAGACAACCTCGAGACGATGCTCTCCTCTGGTATTCCAATAGTGCGTTCGATTGAAATCACTGGTGCAGTTGTCGGCAACAAAGTGTACGAGACTATTTTGAAGGAGGCAGAGGAAGCCGTCAAAGCTGGTTCGTCTCTCTCGCAGTCGCTTGAGCGTCACGAGCATATCCCTCCTTTGTTGGTCTCGATGATTCGAGTTGGAGAAGAAACAGGTTCCCTCACACAAATTTTGAAAACTCTCTCGTCGTTTTACAAAAGAGAAGTGGATGACGCTGTCGACACACTCGTCGGCTTCATCGAACCTATCATGATTGTCGCACTCGGTCTCGGCGTCGGTATACTCCTCGCCTCAATCCTCATCCCGATTTACAACATTGCAGGTGGAATAGCATAACTATAAATTGGATTCGGATCTGGCTACCCTCATCAATTATTATTTGCAAAGTTATCCACAGCCCCTATGTTTGCAAGGTTTTTCACCTCTCATGGTATAATTTAGGGTATTATCAGGTCGTTTGCGCTCGAGAGAGCGTGAAATTTATTAAATAAAAGTATTTTATATACACTCTGAATAGCTTGCCTTCTGTAAGATTCGAAGGTACAGAAGAGAGAGCGTATTCAATTAATTATGAAAGCAAACAAAGGTTTTACACTTATCGAACTTCTCGTTGTTATCGCTATTATTGGTATCTTGGCTGCTGTCGTTCTTCCTCAGCTTAACCGTGCTCGAACACAGGGTCAGGTTGC
>CAZSFR010000011.1:0-11513 GCA_964606295.1 uncultured Candidatus Saccharibacteria bacterium | reverse complement strand
CGGGGTGTTTTGCTTTGTATAGCTATGGTACAATATATGTGTTATTAATTAAGTCTTTTATATTATGAAATTTCTCAAACACACTTCTTACAAAAAAGGACAAGATGGTTTTACTTTGATGGAACTTTTGGTCGTCGTTGCTATTATCGCGATACTTCTCGCTGTTGTATTGATATCTGTCAACAGTAGTCGCCAGAAAGGACGAGACGCAAAACGAATCGGTGACGTTCGAGCTATTTCAAATGCTCTCGAATTATATCGCTCAGCAAACAATGCATATCCCTCAACTATGATACCGCTTGCACCAAATTACATTTCAGCCTTACCAAAGGATCCCAAGACTAATTTGGATTACTTCTTTACTGGATTAGACGGGACTACTTTGGATATTTGTAGTGGATATCATCTGGGAGCATCTATGGAGACAAACAATTCAGTGATGTCTTCAGACGCAGATTTTTCTAGCCAAGGAGGTACTGTCGCCAACCGCTGTCAGAATCCAGGTACATCAGCGTTTGGTGGAACGATATACGGTACATCAGCAAACGATGGAGCAAAATGTAAAACAACTGGAGCTGGAGCACTAACAGACACTGGCTCATTTTGCTACGACGTGATCAACAAACAATAAGAGAAACAAACTTTCAACTAGCTACCAATGCCAATCCTACTCACCATCATTATCTTCTGTGTCGGAGCAATGCTCGGAAGCTTTCTTGGTGTTGCGCTCGATCGCTACAATACGGGGAGAAGCATGGGCGGACGGTCAATCTGTTTTACCTGCAACAAGAAGCTCGGTCCACACGAGCTCATCCCCATACTTTCGTACATGATACAGGGAGGGAAGTGTCGGGGATGTAAAGCAAAAGTTTCATTCGAATATGTGTTGATAGAAGTACTGACCGGACTCACAGCTGTTCTTATCTTCTTCAAATTCTGGGGAACATTTTCATCACATACACCATTTGATTTCTTTGCGATGATTGCGCTCTACACACTCATCTTCTCATTCCTTATTGTGATTGTGTTCTATGATGCACGACATCTAGTAATACCCGATGGATTCGTTTTTGCATTCATCACGTTCTCATTTTTCGGAATGTTTTTCCTTCGCGACGTGAGTCTTTTCCAAGATATCCTCGCTGGCATCTTCATCTGTGCACCATTTGCTTTCATGTGGGCACTCTCAGGTGGCAAGTGGATGGGATTTGGGGACGTGAAGCTCTCGCTTGGTATGGGGTGGCTTTTGGGACTTTCTAGCGGTGTTGCAGCGTTGCTCATTTCATTTTGGCTCGGAGCTATTATCGGTATTCTTCTCATGGTTTTCAGAGGTGAAAAGTACAGGATGAAGAGCCAACTCCCGTTCGGGCCATTTCTTGTGCTTGGGACATACATTGCGTTTTTTGGATCGATAGACCTAGCCTGGATTATAAATCTGTTTTCTTAAGTATGAAAAAAAGACAGAGGATAAAAAGTACTGCAGGTTTCACCCTCATCGAAATGATTACGGTCATTGCGATATTTGCAATCATGTCAGGCATCGTACTTTTTTCTGGTGCAAAATTCAATGACACTGTCACGCTCGAGAATTTGGCGCAAGATGTAGCACTTTCGATACGTGAAGCCCAAGTCAAAGCTATTTCGGGAAACACGTCGACACCGTTTGAAGAAGATTTTATTCCTTCATACGGAGTTCGTTTCACTGCATATTCAGGCACGTTTGTTCATTTTGTGGATTTGAATGACAATGATTTGTATGATGACACGGGGGCGTCATGTGGTTCACTGGGGAGCGAATGTATCAAGGAAATAACTATGCAGAGTGGATATGAGATAGCTACAATTTGTGCGAAGGGTATTGATGTCGTTGGAACGGGCTCTTGCACACCCATTTTTACAGGCAATATGGATATCTTGTTTACTCGTCCATTTCCTTCACCGAGGATTTTCAGAGCGACGCCTCCTGGTGAGTTTTCTGATTTGAGGTTAACCATAAGATCAGACACTGGTTTACAAAAAACGATAACAGCGTGGGCAACAGGACAGATAAGTGTGCAGTAGAGATAGTCCATGTAACATATACCACAAGCAGAAAGCAAAGAATATGAAAAAAAACATCAGAAAAACAAATAAATTCAAAATGGTACATGGTGTATGGAACATGATTCGTGTTTCTGCGGGGTTTACTCTTATGGAACTTATGATTGCTGTCGGACTTTTCTCGATTATTGTCATTGTCGGCGCAGGGGCACTTTTGAATACCAACTTCGTGCGCAAAAATACAGAAACCGTCCGTGCTGTCGTCGACAATCTCAACTTCGTCATGGAAGACATGTCGCGTAATATTCGTCTGGGAAGTACGTACTCATGTGATAACGGAGGTGGTTATTATAACGACGCGACTGGACAATTTTTTTCCCCGCTTCCCATGACTATCCCTACATCAGCGACACCCGAATCCTGTCCAAATGGAAGCGGGATCTTCTCTTTTGAAAGAGTCGAAGGTGATCCTGGTAATGAAGACGATCAATCTGGATATGCCTTCGTGACGAGTGATTTCGATGGTGATCTCAGGGCGAAACTATACAAAACTATTGACGGAGGCAGTACATGGCTCTTGTTGACACCGCCGGAGGTGTTGCTAGACCCACTTCATTCAGGATTCACTGTCGTTGGTTCAAATGATGATGCGGATTTGATTCAGCCACTCATTGTCATTCGGCTCTCTGGTCAAGTTCTCTACAAAGACAAGATAACTCCATTCAGTATTGAGACATCTATATCGCAGAGACTGCTCGAATCCTAGTCCAGAAATCATGAACCATGAACCATGTAACACAAAGCAAACAATGAGAAAAAATATCCAAAAAATAAATACAAGAAAAGACGAGCCAAAAATGATCAATGCTACATGGCGTAGGGCACATAGTCGAGCTGGTTTTACAATGCTCGAGATGCTCGTCGCGGTGCTGATCTTCTCTGTCTGCATCGTTGCGATGATATCTGTTACTGCCAACAAGGCAACTGATTCTCTGTACGCAAAAAATCGCATCACTGCTTCGTACCTTGGAGAAGAAGGAATTGAAATAGTACGTCATATACGCGACTCACTTTTTCTACAGTACGAAGCATCAGAAGATGTCACTGGTCGCTGGGGTGCATTTCTAAATGCGATGGATACGTGCATTTCGGCTGAAGGATGCATACTTGATATTGACTCAGCAAATATCGGAGATGTCACAGGAGATAATTCGTATAACATGCAAACATATTCAGGCACCAGCAATCTTTTTTATGATAACTTTGGCTACTATACTCACTACGGCGTTGGTGGATCGGAAAGCGTTTTTAATAGGCAGGTGATAATAGAGGAAATAGGGGACAATGAGGTGAGCGTGCGCGTGGTGGTGTATTGGCAACAGAAGAATGCGACGCAACAGATTGAAGTGAGTGAAAATCTTTTCAACTGGTTTTAATTCGTGTAACGCGAAACACGCAGGGTGAATCACAAACAAAGACTATGAAAAAAAATATCCAAAACGAAATAATAAATACGAAGAAAAGCATGCCCGAGACGGTGCATTGCTCACGGCACGTGAGTCGTGGTTCTGCTGGTTTTATTATTCTCTACACCGTACTAATTTCGACTGTCATTCTAACCGTGATTATTGGCATTGTTGGTATTTCGTACAAAGAATTATTGCTTGCAGGAAGTGCGAGGGAATCCCATGTCTCATTTTTTTCAGCAGACACAGGTATCGAATGTGGAATGTATCTAGACCGAAAACAAAGTGCATTTTTGTTACCGACGCCAACGGGTGATTGCGCTGGTCAACCAATTGAGATAGAAACTATCGCTCCACCCCTGTACACTTTTAAAGTAAACACCGATGCAAATTCTTGTTCAAAAGTACGAGTAAATAAGGATTTTGACCCAACGCCAGATGACGGCATCGTTGATTCGTATACACAGGTGACTGCGTGGGGGTACAATGCTTCATGCGACGCTTTAGCGCTAGGCGCCTCAGGTATTAGACTTGTTGAACGTAAAATCGAGGCAACATACGCAAACATCTTCGTTGCTCCACCAGAAGGAGGTATTGCCGTGCCTCTAGCAGAGGGAGACCCATTACCTGATGGCGCAGTAGTCCCCGTTGAATAGTCAAACCCTATTATAGAAAGTGGGAGATAGTCGCCATTTTTGGTAAACTTTGTTTGTTATATCAAATATGGACAAAGAAAATGCAAAAAAACGCATAATTGCCCTCAGAAAAGAGATAACCGATCTTCGCCGTCGCTACCATGTCGAAAACGACCCAAAGGTCACGGACGATGTGTACGATTCACTGACAAAGGAAATCCGCGCTCTTGAGAATGCATACCCTGAATTCCAAGTTGTCGACGATCCTCTCGGGCGTGTTGCGGGCGAACCACTTTTGAAATTCGAGAAAGTGAAACATAACGAAAGAATGCTCTCACTGCAGGATGTTTTTTCTATTGAAGAGTTGTATTCATGGGAAAAACGAATCGCCAAACTCTTGCCGGAAGAAAAATTTTCATATTTTGCTGAACTCAAATTTGACGGCCTCGCGGTATCGCTTCTTTATGAAAATGGAAAACTGATGCGTGGTGCAACGCGAGGTGATGGATTTGTAGGAGAAAATATTACAGAAAATCTAAAAATGGTAGAGGATATCCTGCTCATTTTGCCAGCGCCGTTTCCAACGAGGATCGAAATTCGAGGAGAGATAGTCATGTCGAAAGCTGTCTGGGCAATGTTGAATGCAAAACAAGTGAAAGAGGGTAAGCCAACATTTGCAAATACACGTAACGCAGCCGCAGGATCACTTCGCCAGCTTGATCCAAAGCTTGCAAAAGAGAGGAAACTCAGTTTCTTTGCGTGGGATGTCAAAGGACTATCGGAAGATTTTGGAAAAAATATTACTCTCCATTCCGAAGAGCATGAACTTTTGGCCAAGCTTGGTTTTAAGACAGGAATACATGAAGAAATGTGCAGTGATATTCCTCGTGTTATTTCTTTTATAAACAAAATCGAAAAGATTCGTCCGACATTGCCGTACAATACTGATGGTGTCGTAATCGCTGTTGATGATCTTGCAATGCAAAGCAAGCTCGGCACTGTCGGCAAGGCTCCTCGCTATTCTTGCGCTTACAAATACCCCGCCGAAAAAGCGACGACTCGAGTGGTTGACATCACTGTCCAAGTTGGTCGCACAGGTGTGCTCACACCACTCGCTCACTTCGAGCCAACACTCGTTGCTGGCTCGACTGTCTCCAAAGCGACCTTGCATAATATGGATCAAATAGAACGACTCGATATACGAGTGGGAGACACTGTTGTTATTCAGAAGGCAGGGGACGTCATTCCTGAAGTTGTTGAAGTACTCGAAAACTTGCGGAGCGGTAAAGAAAAGAAATTTGTCATGCCAAGAGCATGTCCTGTTTGCGAAGGTGAAGTAGAAAAAAGGGTGGGACAAGGAGGCGCATCTGTCGCACATTACTGCAGTAATAAAAAATGTGAAGCAAAGAGTACCCGTGGGCTTGTGCACTTCGTAAACGCATTTGATATTTATACTGTTGGGCCCAAGATAATAGAGAGACTAAAAGACGAAGGACTTGTTACTGATCCGGCTGATCTTTTCGCTCTGACAGAAGCCGACCTCTCAGGACTCGAGCGGTTCGGCGAAAAAAGTGCGAGTAAAATAATAAGTAATATAGACGAGAAAAGAAATCCACCCCTCGATCGATTTATCGTGTCTCTCGGCATTATCCATGTGGGTGAAGAGACAGCTCGAGACGTGGCTGGTTATTTTGAAACGCTCGAGAACTTTTTGAATGCAAAACAATCTGATTTGGATAGAATAGAAAACATAGGTCCTGCGGTTTCCGAAAGCATTCTCTCGTATCTTGGTGATGCATATCACAAAAAATTTGTTCAAAAATTGTTGAACAATGGTGTTCTACCCAAAGAATTCAAAAAATCTGCTGGGAAACTAAGCGGAAAAATCTTTGTTCTTACAGGAACATTGCCTCATCTTGAAAGAGAGGAAGCAAAGAAAATGATACTTCAAGCTGGAGGCAAAGTCGTGGGGAGTGTCTCGAAAAATACTGATTTCGTTATTGCAGGGGAGAGTGCGGGATCGAAATTGAATGACGCAAAAAAGCTCGGTGTCAAAGTCATGAACGAAAATGAATTTTTGAAACTAATAAAATAATTATTTTTGGGATATTTTGAAAAAACACATCCGAGAGGTATACTCATTTTATGGAAAATATTAACATTCCCAAACTCGCTGGTATGGCTCGTATCAAAGTTGCCGACGATGCCAAAATCGCTGAAAGCTTGAGCGGTATTTTGTCATACGTTGATCAGGTGACGAGTCTTTCCGGCTCGACGAATCCTGTGTCTGTCCACCAGAATACTGCGCGTGAGGATGTTGTCTCACCTGCGTCGAAAGAAACACACGACTTACTGCTAGCTTCGTTTCCGGAAAAAGAGGGTCCGTATTTGCGCGTACCGAAAGTACTCTAATATATGATTGATCTTACAACTCTCACAATCAAAAAAGCGCATCAAGCCATGAAAAATGGCGATTTTGATGCAGTCGATTTGGCGCAAGCGTACCTTGATGAAATCGAAAGGAAGAATGGCACTATTTATGCGTATATAGAAGTGTATGGAGATGTCATCGAACAAGCGAAAAAAGCGGATAAGATGTTCAAGGATGGTATTGCGACAGAGCTCACAGGTATTCCGATGGCTCTCAAAGATAACATGCTCCGACAAGGCTTCACAATGAGCTCTTCATCAAAAATTTTGGAAAATTATAAAGCGACTTACAACGGGACTGTTGTAAGATTGCTCGAGGAGCAAGGCGCAGTCTTTCTGGGTAGAACAAATATGGACGAGTTTGCTATGGGGTCATCAACAGAAAATTCCGCGTATAAAGCGACCAAGAATCCTATCGATATAACGAAAGTTCCTGGCGGATCCTCAGGTGGTTCAGCGGCTGCTGTCGCAATGAATGGTGCGCTCGTCGCGCTCGGATCAGATACAGGAGGATCGATACGTCAGCCCGCGTCATTTTGCGGGTTGGTAGGTTTCAAACCGACGTATGGAACAGTGTCTCGTTATGGACTGACAGCGATGGCATCCTCACTTGACCAGATTGGTCCGCTTGCAAAGAATATTGAGGATGCAGAAATACTTTGGAAGGCAATAGAAAAGTATGACCCCATGGAAGCGACATCGTTCAAAACTGAGGAGAGGATTTTCTCAAAACAAAAAACAATGAAAATAGGAGTACCAAAAGATTGGTTTACAGACGAAGGTCTGGATGACGATATCAAAAAGTCATTCAAGGATGCATGTGATGAGTTTGAAAAAAACGGTTACGAAATCATGAATGTGGCACTTCCGATTTCGAAGCACTCACTCGCGATTTATTATATTATTCAGCCAGCTGAAGTTTCTAGTAATATGGCTCGTCTTGATGGCGTGCGTTATGGTGTGCGCAAAGAGGGGACGACACTTCTCGATTTGTACGAAAATTCACGCGGTGAAGGGCTCGGCGCGGAAGTCCGTCGTCGCATCTTGCTCGGGACATTCACGCTTTCCCACGGACACTATGATGCCTACTATGCACAGGCTATGAAGGCGACAGAACTCGTGAAAGAAGAATTTGAAAAAATATTCACGTTGTGCGATGCCGTCATCACGCCGACGTCTCCTTTCCCACCGTTTGAATTCGGTGAGAGAATGGCCAATCCGCTATCGATGTACATGTCGGATTTATTTACCGTACCTGCAAATATTGCCGGAATTCCAGCATTGTCAGTTCCGTTTGGTGTTGATAGCAAAAAATTGCCAATTGGCATACAATTAATGGGACCGAACTTTTCTGATTCACGCCTTTTTGAACTCGGTCGCATCCTCACTAAAGAATAATCATAATATATGCAACCGACCAACGTCGCTGACACTTTCACGACAGCCAACCAAGTATATGAGCCGACATATCTCAACATGGAGTATGTCTTTTACAAGATATCTCAGTTTTTCGTTGGTATTGCAGAATTCTGGCGCGATCACAACGTCCTCATAAAAATAATCATTGGGGTAGTTTGTCTCTTCCTTATATTTCTCATCATATACGCAATCATGGGTATTGTGAAAATTTTTAATCATGAGAAAGAAGAGCTCGAACATGAGGCCCACGAGGCGCAACACGGACACGCGCATGCAAATACAACACACCCAGAAAAGGGGCATTCAGATGACCATGCCATGCTAGCAGGTGGTGTCCCCGACAGTGAATTTTATGTGAGAAGCAAAAAATGGGATAGGATAGTTGATTTCGCTGGAAGTGATAATCCAAATGATTGGCGACAAGCGATTTTGGAGGCTGATATCATGCTCAACGATTTGCTTGAAGAGCAAGGATATACAGGCGCTGACTTGGGTGAGAAGCTTCATGGTGCCCAGATTGGGGATTTCGTGAGTCTCAACGAAGCATGGGAGGCACACAAAGTACGTAACAAAGTAGCTCACCAAGGCGCAGATTTGAATCTTCCCAAGCGTGAGGTTGTCCGTGTGCTTGGAATGTTTGAGAAGGTGTTCCGTGAGTTTAATTATATATAAAAAAATTCGAATCGGTCACGAATATTTTGCTCCCATTCACTCACAAAATTTCTCAACCCCCGCTCGGCTATTCGCTTTGCTACGCGAATTAGGCCTGCGCCTTTCGATTCCATCGCGAGCAAAGCAGTTTGCTCGCTACCCCGCAACAATGAAAAAATCCCACACAAATCGTGGGGATTTTTTCATTGTTGCGGGGTTGGGAATCGAACCCAATTCTCAAGGTTATGAGCCTTGCGAGATGCCATTTCTCTACCCCGCGATGTGATTTGTAACTGCGCTGTTTGAATTTGATTTGCACAGGCTCATAACCTAGGTTATTCGCGCTATGATCTCTACGGGAGATGCCATTTCTCTACCCCGCGATGTGATTTGTAACTGCGCTGTTTGAATTTGATTTGCACAGGCTCATAACCTAGGTTATTCGCGCTATGATCTCTACGGGAGATGCCATTTCTCTACCCCGCGATGTGATTTCAAATGCGGACGTATATTAGCATAAAAATGCTGATTTGTAAACAAAAAGGGAAATAAAAAATGTTCGGATAATGGATATATATCCGAACAAAATAGTACTCGAGTTCGTGGTTACGATCCTTTCATTGCAGGGAGAACCGTAAATTTTTTGGATGCTTCTGCAAAGTCTGTGCTATTAGGCATGATTATATACCTAATATCTACAGTAACATTCCATGAAAAATTGTCGCTTTCTTCGGTCACGACATTTTCATCAATCTTCAAAAAATATTTTTCGACAGGGAAACGTATATCTTTTACCCAGATATTATCTATCAATTTGAAAAGATTCTCTGGATAAAAACGCCACTTTTCATAATTGTCAAAAAATTCAGATTCAAGAATTTGACCAAGGTACACTGTACCCTTGTTGATAACTAAAAATATGCAACCCGAGGATATGGTGGATAGTAACTCAGCTAGCTCGTTCGATTTTAATGTAGATTTATTCATAGGGGCAAATTTCCTAAATGATATCTTACTGACGAGGAATGTCAAATGAGGGATGGGGAATAGAGAATAGACGTACAAAGTGAACTATTTATGTTCGCTGTCCAGTGCCTGCCCGCATGTGGAGGAGAATGAAGCTAGAATTGTGATCCAAGCAAGCTTATAACGGTTATGCTTAGATATCAGATTTAAGATAAGGATTAGAAAAAACTAACTATAATTAAAACTACCCCTGCTCCAAACAAACATCCCGCCATTTTACCAACCGCTGAACCAAGGATGGTTCTTTTATCGGCGATAAGATATTCAGCCCAATATCCTTCAAATATTCCAGCAATTCCATCTGTTATGGCATTACCAACGACTCCTCCGATAATGGCGCCAGCGACACCTGCAATCTTTCCTCCCAATACTGACATTATTGCCAGAATACCATTGTCAATAAGACCAAAAACAATATCAGGTTTTATGGTAGAAACTTTTACATTAAATAATCGCAGTGACGCCAAACACAATAGAGCTAGAGCGATAAGAACATAACCTACATAATTTATTTTATAAACAAAGAAAGCACTTACAAAAAAGATTGTTAGACAAAGTGAGATTATATTCAGAATTGAAGCCCTTAATTTTTTATCATGCATATTAAAATAGTACCACAGTTCGAGGGCTTTTATTCGTGACGCGGACTAGTGAACGAAGGGAGAACTGCTATTGAAAATTATGACGGGTATACGTATATTCCTGATTTTATAGAAAAATAAATTTATGATAAAATACTCATATGGAAGATTTATCTAATTACGAAAAATTAAAAGAAGATGCACAAAATTTTTATAATAATGTTCATATAGTATTTTCTCCAATCTTTAATCAAAATGTCTATTTCAATTCAGAGGGATTTAATCATATAATTTTCAAGGGCTCTCGTTCTGAAAGAGAAAAATCATCACAAATTCTTCGTTTCAAACTTTTACATCTTGCAATAAAATTAGTAAAACTTTCTACTACACATCAAGAATTTGAAGAAACCTTAAAAGAATTTGAGGTTAAGAGTCACAAGAAAAGAATTAAAAAATCAAAACCAGTAAGATATTGGGGAATAATAGCCATTATTGATGGTAGAAAAATCAAAGTAATTTTAAGACAAATTGGAGATGGTGGTAATATACACTTTTGGAGTATTGTTCCTGCTTGGACTACAAATAAATATCGAGATACTAGATTTTACACAACAATGAAAGGTAGTCCAGAAGAAGATTAAATATACTAAAAACAAAAATACCACCAATTAAGGTGGTAACTTTGTTATGCCTGCCTTCGGCTTATGAATTAGCCGAATAGGGCTGACGCCCCACAAGCACACCTATAATATAACAAAAAATATCTAGTAAAGCAATAGTGCTGTGGATTTCTTGAATTTTATAGTGGATGAAGTGAGAACCAGAATAATAGAAAGATTTTTATACCTAATGGAAAATGTTAGAATTTGTTTCATTTGTCTTGGATTCTAAAGAAATAAAATTCTGCTGTGTCTTCCGACCAATTTTGTATTTCATGTTCTGTATTAGATGGAAAAATAAACCTATCTCCAGATTCAAATTTTTCTGTATTTCCTTCTGAATCTTTAATAACTCCTGAACCTTTTATCACTAAACATATTTCAACTATGTTTTCATGCTTATGCATAATCCATTTTTCTTTTAAAGGTAAATAACCATAAGTAAAAGCTTCAAAACATTTTGAGGTAATCTCTTCTTTAGAAACTAACATTTTTCTAGACCCAGAATTATGAGGAGTTTGTTCTATTATTATATCTTTTATATTTTTTTTAGAAAACATATATATATATTATACCAGTTATACTGTCCAATTAGCTAACAAAAAT
>CAZSFR010000010.1:0-26095 GCA_964606295.1 uncultured Candidatus Saccharibacteria bacterium | reverse complement strand
AAAAATGGAAAGAACAACAGAACAATATAACGATGCGGTGCTCAAAGGTCGCAATTGGTTCCAACATAATGCGATTATGTTCTGGGCATTATGGCAATTAAACAAGTCGAAAATATTCACTGAAATCCTTTTAAAAACATGCTCAGATATCAGTGACAGAGAGAAACAAAAGAGACACGAGGATTATGAATTACAATATATCATTTTTCTCTCTTATGCTGTTGCAAGCATTATAAAGATGACCGCAAATATTCCGGAAAGAGACGCGCCTGACGAAGATTTTATCGTTGGTTTATTTGAAAAAGAAATTGCCATATGCAAAGATTTTCTGCTCAGCAACAAAAAACATTATGATGATGCTTGGCGACTAGCGCCGATTCAATCAATTACTCGCTCCATAATGAAAGTGATTTTGGAGATCAAGGATCTCGAAAATACCATACGTGCACCAGAGAATAGACTGATCGATGCCTATCGCGACATCGTCAACTACTGCATCTTTGCCCTCATCAGGATTGATGAGGCAAGAAATGCATAATAAATAATTTCAAAACAACTAGCCCTGCACAGCAGGGTTTTTTTTGAATATTTTTTCAAAAACCATCTTCAACTCTTCGACAGTTTCATATTCGAAAACTTCATTCACTGGATTTCCCAAAACCATGCCCGAAAGATTGCGTCCTGCGTTCGTGCGAAAGAGACACACAATTCGCTTCCCTTTTGCTTCTGCTCGCCCGAGTTCGTATCCGACACCGAGTGATGGTGTGGTGACTTCTGCAATCACAATATCGCACTCATCGAGCCATGCGACATCGTCAGAGAAAATATCTTCTGCTTTCTTGCCCTGCCCCATTTGTCCGCTACCCGTAATACTCGTATCTCCCAAATGCTCAGTGAGTACGACTCCGTACTTTTTGAGAATTGAAATAATCTCCCCATACAAATGGACGTCGTCCCTCCCTCCCCTTATAGCGCCCGCAAAATATATTTTCATATGCTATTGTTTGTATAATAATTCGTACACCTCCGGTTTTTTTATACGAAAATATTCTTCGCGCTTTGCGGGCATCTCTTTGTGTTCTATACCAAATTGTCTAACAAAATCAAGTATTTTTTGCTCAGCTTGTGCTACATCTCCAGGGGATTCTACAAGTAATTCTATTTCGACAAGTTTATATCCAAAATCCATACTGTCCACGTCAATAGCAAATCCGTTTTTACTGTATTTTTTTCTTTGGTTAGTGAAATTGACTGCCTCGATCAAATTTTCTTTTGCAAACTCATCGATTGATACCGCTATTCCAAAATATGCTTGTATTTCAGCTTCAGTTTCTATCTCTTGTGCCACACCTGATCCTCCGCCTAACTTCAGTTCCCATCCGTTGTTTCGTCGACGCAGGCGGTTGTCTGCGCGTATGAGCCGATAATCGTGGAAATCAAAATACAAATCATGGAGCGTCTTATCGCCTAAAAACTCTGCTCCTTCGAGCATTTGTGCAAATTGTTCGTCTGTCGGCTGAAATTTTTTCTCTACTTCAATCATGCGGTGGGTCGTTTAATTATTAATTCTACTTCCGGATTATCTTTTTCAAGATTCATAACTATTTTTTCCGCAACATCTGTTACCTCCATAAAATCTTCATATCCTGCAAATCCAAACGGTGGATTCACTCGGTCAACTAGAAGATACTTCCCATCGTGTTCAACAATTGCTCCTACTGAGTAGTGAAGCTCTTGTCTGTTTGAAGCTGTGCTTGCCTTATAGTTTTTCATTGCTTAATCTAATCTCAACTTCTATTATATCAATAGATGTACTATTTGTTGAACATAACGATCTAGAGATTCGAGATCTTGTAGTTCTCCAATTGTAAACCATTTATATTGTGAATGCTCGTCACTAAGAACAATATCTCCCTTCGCTTCTCCAGTATAAGTAAGTCGTACTACATGTTTGTCAGATTTCAAAATATCTTGTGCCGCAATGAGTTTGGGTTCTCCCGCAAGCTCAAGCCCTGATTCCTCAAAAACTTCACGTTTCAAATTCTCCATCAATGAACTTCCTTTGTCGATGCGGCCACCAACAATATCCCACTTAGCTCCCACTTCGGGATATTTTTCTGCGGAACGAAAGAGAAGTAGGTATTTCCCTTCAGCATTCTTTATAAGTATTTTAACGCCTACCTGAAGATCCATATTATATAAACCTCTTCGGAAATTCTCCGAATAATTCTTTTGCGTGCAAATATCTTTGGTCGAAGGCTTGTCGCGCTTCTGGTAGTACTATTTTCCTATTCCAATCCTTTTCCATTTTTTCTTTCACCATTTTCTGTATTTCGACGAGAGGCTGACCCGCATAGTCTCTAAACCACGAAGCATAGAAAACTCCGACAAGGTGTGAGCATCCATCAGCCGATGAAATAATCTGTACCTCTATCGGACAGGTACGAATATCTATCTCATTTTTCTGCTCCATGAGTTCCCAGTACCGCAACACCTTGCTGACGAAATCTTCCCCAAACCCACACTCTCGCATTGTTTTTGGTCCTTCGGTGCGTGTTACTTCCCTTTCATTTTCCTCATCTATAGGTTTTCCAAAGTCATGAAACCATACGAGCGCCTCGACGAGTTCTCGATCAGCTTCCGGATATATACCACAAAGCTCCATCGCGATTTTATGTACAACAAGAAGATGCGCCTCCCACATCCATTCGCGGTACACAAAACCATACTTCGCGTTATTTGCTTTCACCATCTCTCTGAATTTTTCCATCGGTGTATTCATAAATTGCTGTACATTTCATTTTCTCCATACAAGTGTGCCGTGGGATCTTCTTTTGAGTTTGCGAGCATTTTTTTATATCGAGCCACTTCTCTTTCATAAAGTGCGGGATCAAAACGTTTGACTTCATCACTCCATTTTTTTACAGTTTCTAATTCATCCTCCCAATGCTCTTTGGAAAGACGGAATTGTAGAAACACCATATAGCCACTGTTTATAATTTGTTCTGGAATCGTTGTCTTTTCCGCCTCAACAGGTAGTAGCTTTTCTTCACCTTCCACATAAGCCTTTACAGCTGAAGCAGGATATCCCAAAAGTGTGCCGGTCAAAAGAGATTCTTTGTTATCTTTATAATTCGCTTTTTTAATTCCTTCCAAACCTTCTACAGTCGACGAAATAAAGTAATTCAATGTTTCCTCATATCCTTCAATAGTATTTTTGAACTGCTCGAAATACAAACCCATATCCTTACATACTCCTTCAAAATCTACGATGCATTTTTGGCGCTGTTCGTCTGTCAGTCCTTCCTCAAAATATTTACCAAGCATCACATGATTTGCCAATGCTAATTTCTTGTAGGTAAGTAGTATGGATATCTTATCGCCATCGTAGCAATCAAGCGCCTCGAGTTTCTCTATGATCTGTGCTTCTTTTTCTCTTTGAAGTGCTGAAAGCTGATCGGTTGTTGGTACGTTTTGTTCCATTATGACTTTTCAATTATTTGAGTAAAGGAAGCAATCTCATCCCTATACTCTTCCAAAATACAACACAAGTCGTCGTTAAAAGTTTCTGGGCTTTTCGCCATTTCATTTTCAAGTTCAGCGAGTGTGTAGAAAAGAATGCCTTTCGCTTCCCTATCCACTGGGCGAATGCGACCATCGTATACACCGAGATATAGATGCATTTTGTTTGCAATCCTTACCTCCTCGCCGTTTATAATCTTTATTGGTGAATAGAGTGTTGGCTTTGCTTTTTTTACAATTGCGATTGTTTCAAGATAATTGTTGAGAAGTATATGAGTCTTTTGGAAATCAACCGTATCCTTCAGAACAATCGAGGGAGTTTGTAGCTCCTGCAATGTTTCTACCATTACGGTGTAATCTGGAGTATCGCCAAATTGGAGATGCCCACCAACCGATTTGTCGAGAAGTCCAGCGTTGTGAGTCTTTTCAAATGATCTCTTTTGAATAATCATCTCTCCGTGAGAATTAAAAACGATGACGTTCACCACCTCGACAGCACGCGTCGGCTTACCACCCTTTTTATATTCCGCCACTTGCTCCGCGTAAAACTCGTTCCTATTCATTGGGGTAGAGACTTCCGGATTATCGAGCATGTATGTGTTTACTGTTTCTGACATAGTTTTATTATAACTTTTCGTACAGCTCGATGTTAACACCTGTTGGGTCTTTTATAAAGAAATACCGGGCCATTTTTCCTGTGATAATATCGGCTGCAAAACCCTTTTTCGCAAAGTCCTCTGCCGTGGTCTCTATATCATCAACTGCGAATGCTATGTGTGTTATTCCCTCTTGGTTGAGTTCAACTGGGCGAACCAATGGTCCAGCATTTTGAAACTCAAACAATTCTAGTATTATTCCCTTCTCGTCGGCCATTTGTACGATCTTGCAACCGAGGTCAACTCGCTCTCCTTCTTGTACCACAACAAGCCCAAAAATTTCAGAATAAAAAGCTATTGATTCTGTAAGCGAGCGAACGGTGATGGCTGTGTGGTGAATGTGCATATTTAATTTATACTCTATATTTTTCGACTTCGAGTTCTACTTTTGAGATTTTATCTAGGGGATTTCTCAGTGTCGCAAGAATCTTATTTCCTGACTGACGAACATTTGTAAAATCTTCATGGGATTTGAGGTACGTAAAGGCATGACTAAGTGTTTTAAGTATCGTTCCTAAATGCTTTGTCTACACTAACCAGTAACGTGTCTCCATTCTCTGTATGTGTGTAATCCTCAGGGACTCTTGACCCATCAGCTATTACTCTTGCCAAGCGTTCGGTAAGTATTTTTACCTTATCCAACTTTTCATTTATATTTTCAAATCTTTCAGTCATTTTTTTACACAAATTTCTCCGGTATCGGACGGTCTTCTGCTAACTTGATAACTTTCTCCTTCTTAAGTCTTGCGAATTGATCAGGAGTTGTTTGATTATCCTCTGATGTCATAATAGATACATCTTACGCCATTACCTCTTCCGCTTTTGTGCGGAAGTTTTTTAACTGTACAGACATCTCTAGGAAGAATTTTTCCTCTGGTTTCAAAGACGCTGTGTTCTCTTTTATATACATTTCGATAGGTTCTGAATCATTTCCAGATTGCGCAGTGATCTCAAGAAGCTCATTCATACGCTTGCTATCGACAACGTCGTCTAGACGATCGTATGCTTCTTCCCACATTTGGTGGAGTAATCGTATATCGTCCGCAACTTGTTCTGGTTCATACTTTTTCTCGACTTCTTCGGTCTCTTTTTTGAAAGCAGTCCATGCGTCCTGCGGAGTCATTTTGCCAATTTCTACATCTGAATAGCCAGCGCTTTTCAAATCAGCCCGCAAGCGATTTGTGATGAAAAGAGGTATACCTGTTTCCTTTTGTTTAGTTTCTTCAAATGCATCCCCCGTTGTACGCGCATATGACTCTCCTTGCGGTGCCTTCTTCGGTCCTTCTTGCTTTTTTGTGGCACCATCATTTTCGGAGAACTCCTCAGCTACTTTCATGGCTGATTCTTGCAATTTCTCCCGTGAGGGCCCATTTGGAGACATTTTGCTTTGTTCCAAAGCCTCTCGAATTCTCTCCTTTTGTATTTCATTTATAGACAAATCTTGCGCACGCCTATTCCGTATATCTTCTACAAGGCGGTTCATTTTTTTAATAAAGTATTTATTCAACTCTTCAGAAACTTCTTGAAAGAAAGTCTTTTCTTTCTTCTTTTTCTTTTCGACAGAGCCACTGGGTTTTGAAAACATTGCATCAAACATATATTCACTCTTTGTTTATTAACTATTAAACGAACGTCTCCGGTATCGGGTGTGCTTCAGCGAGAGTGAGAATTTTCGCATGGATTTCTTTTTTCTTCACTTCGTTGTCTTTATTGCGAAGTGTTTCAATCAGGAGCTCTGCGACAAGTGCGCAGTCTTCTTCCTTGAATCCCCTCGTCGTGATCGCAGGCGTGCCAAATCGTATACCTGACGGATCAAGAGGTTTGCGTGTGTCCCCTGCTATCGAATTCATATTGAGAGTGATGCCCACTTCATCGAGCACGGTCTGTGCCTCCTTGCCGGTGACACCAAGCGAGCCGAAGACATCTGCGAGGATGAGGTGGTTGTCTGTGCCTCCGCCTATCATGCGCACTCCCTCACGCTTGAGAACAGCTTCCATTGCTTTTGCATTCTTCAAAACCTGCTGACAATACTCTCCGAATGCCGGCGTCATTGCTTCGCCAAATGCGACAGCCTTAGCTGCGATCGTATGCATGTGCGGACCGCCTTGGATGCCAGGGAAAATAGATTTGTCTATTTTCTTTGCGATTTCTTCACTCTCTCGTGTCAGTATCATGCCACCACGCGGACCGCGAAGCGTCTTGTGTGTTGTCGTCGTGATGATATCGAATCCATCGTCAAACGGATTGCGAAGTGCCTTGCCCGCAATGAGTCCCGCGATATGTGCCATGTCTGCCATGGTGATCGCGCCCACTTCATGCGCTATATCGACGAATTTTTTGTAGTCGAGCGTACGTGGATACGCAGAGAATCCTGCGATAATAAGTTTTGGTTTGTGCTCTAGGGCAACTGCGCGGAGTCCTTCATAATCAATCTCTCCTGTGTTGGGATCCTTCATCTTGTACGTAACAAATTTGTAGATCTTGGCAGGCAATGTCATCGGATGTCCGTGCGTGAGATGTCCCCCGTGCGAGAGATCCATGCCGAGCACTGTGTCGCCCGGCTCGAGGAGTGCTGCATAGACAGCGAGGTTTGCAGGTGCGCCAGAGTGAGGTTGGACGTTGGCAAATGCGCAATTAAAAAGCATCTTCGCGCGCTCTATCGCGAGTGTTTCCACAGCATCTGTGAATTCCTGTCCGCCGTAGTAGCGACGTCCTGGATAGCCTTCAGAATATTTGTTTGTAAAAATAGAACCGTTTGCTTCGAGAACTGCGCGCGAGACATAGTTCTCTGATGGGATAAGTTCGAGGCCTTCGCGTTGGCGTTTCTCTTCTCCGCGTAGGGTAGATAATACTTCGGGGTCTTGGTCTAAGTAATGCATAGTTTAAAGTTGAAAGTTTAAAGTGGAAATCCGCACAAAGCAGGAATCCAGTAATAATGCCGAAAATTATGTCTCCACTATATCATGCTTCGAGTTTAGCACTTTCGAGACAACAAAAAAAGCTCCTTAATACAACAATTCACCCATTTTGGCAACTGTTTACGAAATCTCCTCAAAGAGTACAATAAGCTCATGCAAAACTACCATGTTGATCTCGTCTACATAGACCTCCTCGAACGTATCATGAAAGAAGGCGTGCAAAAGGACGATCGTACCGGCACAGGAGCCATTTCTCTTTTTGGACATCAAATGCGTTTTCCTCTCTCCGAAGGCTTCCCCTTGCTCACCACCAAAAAGGTACCAATCAAATCCATCATTCATGAACTTTTGTGGTTCATGCGAGGTGACACAAATCTCCGCTATCTTGCACAAAATAATGTTCACATCTGGGATGAATGGCCTTACAAAGCGTACCTCATACGAAATAATATTCCTGTTCCCGCAACTGGAAGTGAGGAGTGGAACACGGGAATAAAAGAATTTGTGCAGAAAATTATTGACGACGAAGCATTTGCTGCTGACTACGGAAACCTTGGCCCGATATATGGTTACCAATGGCGACATTGGAAAACTGCCGATGGACACGAAATCGACCAACTGCAAAACGTCATTAACCAATTGCGAAGGAATCCAAACGATCGCCGTATGATTGTCAGTGCGTGGAATGTTGGCGATATCGACGAGATGGCAAAAGCAGGACTTCCGCCGTGTCACTGCTTGTTTCAATTTTATACAGCACCAAGCGACAATGGCAGGCTCAAGCTCTCTTGCCAGCTTTACCAAAGAAGTTGTGATACATTTCTCGGAGTGCCATTTAATATAGCCTCCTACGCATTGCTCGTCATGATAATCGCGCAGATAGTGGATATGGATCTCGGCGACTTCATCTGGACGGGTGGTGATACTCACCTCTATATGAACCACATGGAACAAGTCAAAACCCAACTCGCTCGCAAAGACGACATCCGACCAATGTCCACAATGAAAATAAATCCTGAAAAGAAAAAGCTAGAAGATTTCACGATAGAAGATTTCGAACTTATAGATTACAACCCTCATGATGCCATCAAGGCACCGATAGCTGTCTAATATGATTATCTCTCTTATTGCAGCGATTGGAAAAAATAATGAACTCGGAAAAGGAAATGATCTAGTCTTCAACCTTCCTGCCGACATGAAGCATTTCCGCGACACCACCCGCGGGCATACTGTCATTATGGGAAGAAAAACTTTTGAATCGATAGGTAAGGCGCTTCCTAGTCGAAGAAATATTGTCATAACACGCGACACAAACTATTTTGCAGAAGGAATTGACATCGTCCATTCGCTTGAGGAAGCCCTTCAGATTTCAACTACTGAACAAGGACGAAAATTCGAGGAAAATCAGGAAGATCTCGAGGTGTTCGTTATCGGAGGCGGGCAGATCTATGCTGATGCATTACCAAAAGCACAGCGTCTTTACATGACTCATGTGGAGGCAACACTTTCTGCTGATACGTACTTCCCTCACATTGATGAAAAGCTATGGAAAAAAGTGTCAGAGGAAAAACACGACAAAGACAGCGAGAATGAATACGCATATACTTTCATTCTCTGGGAGAAAAAATAATTGACAAAAAGTCTAATTATGCGAAACTAGTTCCATGATTTTGTCAGACAAGAAAATTCTAGAGTGCATGGATCAGGGCGAGATTGTGGTCAAACCATTCGATATCTCAAACATGGGTGGTAACTCATATGACGTCCATCTATCAAAGTACCTCGCACAATACATAGACCCCGTCCTCGATGCAAAGAAGCACAATGAAATACAGATGTTTGAAATTCCAGAAGAAGGTTTCGTGCTCGAGCCCGGCCAGCTTTATCTCGGCTCAACACTCGAATACACAGAAACTCACAAGCATGTCCCCTTCCTCGAAGGTAAATCGTCTACTGGACGACTCGGTATCGACATTCACGCTACTGCAGGCAAAGGAGATGTCGGATTTTGTGGTTATTGGACACTTGAGATGAGCACGTCTATCCCTGTGCGCGTTTACGCAGGCATGCCGATCGGACAATTAATATATTATGTTGTTGATGGTGATGTCGAACGTCCGTACGGAACAAAGAAAAATGCGAAGTACGCTGACCAAGCTCACTTGCCAAAAGAATCAATGATGTGGAAAAATTTTGAGAAATAAAAAACACTCGCGTATTGCGAGTGTTTTTTCATTTACAATCCCTTGAAAAACGGAGCGTACATATCGTCCTTTGGATCGACAAAAAGTTCTTTTCTGTTCGTCCTTTCCGAGAACACAACTGGCGCGTCTACGATAAATGCGAGCGGTTGTGTTTCACTTCCCTCTCCCATACAGAGTACTGATGCTGTCGCAAGGCTGTCCGCTACGTCCGTTCTGGATACTTTGAGGATTCTCCCAAAGATGTCCCTCTCTCCACGATAGTCTCGAACCCCTTTGAAGCCTGCGTACCCGAGAGCAATGCCGACAACGCCAGAGCGAAGCGGGAGCAATCGACTGTCGGTGATGATGACACCGAGGTTTTTCACTTTGTAGTGTTTCCTTAGTTTTCCTCGAATCATCTTCGCGGATTTGAAACTATCTTTCGGAAGCAAGATCAACTTTCCGTTTGCGTTTGATTCATCAACTCCCGCAGATGCGACGAGCGCGCCATCTTTGATAGTGAGCCACGTGTGAGGGGTTTTGATCATAAAGCTTGATTCCTTGCGTATTGTTTCCTCCCTCGTTTTTTCATTTTTAATCTCAACAGTCCGCCCCTCACTAAGTGCGACTATTTTTGATGTAATAACAATGATTATATTTTCTTTTACAGATAGAATATATTTTTCCACAAACGGAATGAGCGGTTGTTTTTCTTCGAATATTCTTGTTTTAAATACTTTTATTTTCATAATCAAACTTTCTGATGATGTGGATAAAGAAATAAGAAAGTGGCGTATACAACGTCCCCATTGCAACCTTGTAGAGCCACCACGGAATAGCCATGAGGAAAATTGTCTGTGCCGAATATACTCCAGCAAATGCAACGATCATAAAAATACCTGTATCGAGGAATTGTGACCATAGATTGGAGATATTTGAACGAAACCAAAATGGCAAAGAACCCAGGCGCTTCATTAAAAAGAAAATGATAACATCCTGATATTCTCCAATAACGAAGGCTAATAATGAGGCGACCGACATACGGAAGGTAATTCCGAATACAGTGCCATACGCGTCTTTCACCCAAAGACCATCTTCTGACCATGGCATGACACCAGAGACCAGAGTGAAGATTAGAAATAGAACTGTCGCAAGAAATCCCGCGTAGACGAAATTTTTTGCCATCTTCTTTCCATAGAGTTCTCCTACAATATCTGTCATAAGAAAAACAAAAGGGAAGAAAAATACTGCGGTCGATAGATGTGTTCCCCAAAGGAATGGCATGAGTTTGAGACCAAGTGTATTTGTTGCAAAGAGTGCCGAGAGATACAGTGTGAGCAAAATAGTGAGTACGTATACTCTTTTTTCAGTAAACATCTAAATAAAAAAAACCGCTTATAAAGAGCGGCTTTCGACAAAAAGACCGCTCACTCTATAAGAGTTTAATGAAAGAAGACCACGTCGCGATGTTCTTTTTGATAAGCATAATAAAAGTATACCACAAACAAAAAAGCCACCGAGGTGGCTTTTTTTCTTAATTTAGTTCGTAACTTCGATACCAGCTTGGCGAGCAGTTCCTTCAATGATCTTCATCGCTCCTTCTATATCTTTTGCGTTGAGGTCTGGCATCTTACGCTCTGCGATCTCTCGTATTTGCGCTTTCGTGACCTTGCCCACTTTTGAAGTATTTGGCTTACCTGAACCCTTCGCTACTCCAGCGGCTTTCAAAAGTAAATCTGTCGCGCGTGGAGTTTTGACGGCGAAAGCATATGTACGGTCTTCGTAGACTTCGAGTGCGACACCAACTGTCTCACCTACCATTTGTGCAGTTGCAGCATTGAACTTCTGTACGAAGTCTCCAATATTTACCCCAGCTTGTCCGAGTGCAGGCCCAAGTGGTGGCGCTGGCGTTGCTTTCCCTGCGGGAACGAAAAGTTTTAATTTTTTGATTATTTTTTTAGCCATATATAAAACTCCTTAATTCATAAATTTATTCATCGCTGACTTAGAAGCAATCAGCGTTCCTACATTACCTCAAATGCGCTTTACCTGCAAGAAGTCGAGCTCGACAGGTGTTTCGCGTCCGAAGAGCGCTACCAAGACCTTGACCTTGCCCCTCTCCTCATCAACTTCAGATATTTTTCCTTCAAGGTCTTTGAAGGGTCCGTCTGCGATCACGATGGCTTCGCCGATAGCAAAATCGATTGTATGTTTTCCCTCATCTCCTCCTGACATACGCGCAAAGAGTGCGTCTACCTCGCTCTGGTCTAGTGGCACGGGATTGACTCCAGAACCAACGAACCCTGTTACACGTGGTGTATTGCGAACGACATACCATGAATCGTCTGTTACGATCATATCAACCAGAATATATCCTGGGAAAATTTTCTCTTCAGTTTCAATACGCTTTCCTCCTTTTATTTTGACCAATTTTTCTGTCGGGACGATCACGCTAAAGATTTTCTCGTCCATGCCGAGTGATTCGATACGTTGTTTGAGGTTACGCAAGACCGCGTTCTCATACCCAGCATAAGTGTGAATCGCGTACCAATGACGTTCGCCTGTGATTTCTTGTTTTGCCATATTATCGTGAGAGTAAAAGCTCAAGTAATCTGCTAAATATAAAATCGAAAACACCAAGGAAATAACCAATGACAACAGCAATAACAATCACTGCAATCGTCGATGCAATGACTTGTCTGCGTCCTGGCCAATTCACATGGTGGAGTTCATTTTTTGTTCCTTCAATAAATGTTTTTATGCTCATATAGATTATTATTTTCCTAAGAAAAAACGCCCTCAGGGCGACTGGTGATACTTTATAGTATTTGGGCATATATGTCAACCCAGTAATATCTGCCTACGCAGTCGAGGAGCTTTTACCTAAACCCCATCTCTTTGTTGGAAAACTCAAAAAACTTCGTCAAATCTTGCTCGCAGACCAATCCCCTAATTCCCTCCTATACCAGTCACAGAATTGGTCAGCTTCGCCACATACCCAAGCCATGTGATGATAGTAATATGTCCGAGTAATATCCACGGAAGCGCCCTTTTAAAGCGGTACTCAATGAAGGCAAGTGCAACCATGAGAATGTCCGCGGGAAGTGGCGTGAATGCAGTATAAATATAAATACCGAGAGGACGGAACCAGCGAGGATATTTGTCAAACCACTTTTCGATTTTGCCTGTACGGTTTTTCAACTTATAACTTGCAATATCTCTCCCTCTTGCCCCGAGATAATAGAAAATATAATCCCCGAGCGCAAGTGCGGGTGCACACACGAGTCCGAGAAAAAATGGATCAAGACCCGCTATTGAGAGAGCGCCTATTGTTGCAAAAAATGACGCTGTTGTGAGTGTCGACACCCCTCCTAAAAGTGCGACAACAAGTGCTATCAAATATCCATTCCTCACCCCGATGTTTCCGATGAGCATTTCCAGATTAACTTGTGTAAGTATAATCGTCCAGAGAACTATCAAGATGATACCCGTGAGAATTATCTTATGGGATTTTTTTACTTTTATTTTCACATTTTGAGTGTATCACAAAAAAGCCCCGCAATGCGGGACTTTTTTCTCCATAGAACTTAACGTATTTCGTACGTAATAGTGACGTCTGATGTAATCTGACTCTGACCTGTTGGAACGTCTGGTATTGCATTCTGTGCAACCTCAGTACTTGTCATCATATCGTATGCTTTACCATAAATTGGATAATCTCCATTTTCAGAAAAGCCCACAATCCTGACAAGAGTAACTCCCAACTTTGACGCCAAATCCTTTGCCTTCATTTCTGCTTCATCAATCGCTTGTTTGCGTGCATCAGCTTTTAGACCATCTTCGTTATCAATAGCATAATTTGGTCCATATGTTTCTGAAACGCCCGCAGTTCCCAATAGTCCCAAAACATCACCAGTTTGGGCTGTATCGCGGATCTTTACTTCGATAGTCTGCGCTACCTCGTAACCGATGATAGTTCCCTGATTTACTGGATAGTAACCATATTTGGTATAAGAATATTTTGGATTTGATGAGTATGATGTTGTTTTCACATCTTTGTCATCAATTCCGAGTTCCAGAATTTTTGCCAAAACTTCATCCATTTTTGCTGTTGTTGCATCTTGGGCAATTTTGACATTAGCTCCCTCGTTGCGAACAGTAAAACCAATCGTCGCAATATCTGGAAGTGCAAAAACTTCGCCACTTCCTGTCACTGTAATTACGTTTGATGCAGCCATACCGCTACCAATGTAACGATATTCACGCGCTGTTTCTGCAATTTTGAAAATGAAAAATACTGCAATAACGACAATAAGGATAATAAGTGACTTCATTACTTTTGATACTTCTTCTTTTGAAAATTCGTGCATAGTCATAATTTTGTGTCGCACTTATGCGTATTAGTAAATAATTAATCAATCTTCAACAATTCGATGTCAAACATAAGTGTCGACTTGGCTGGTATCGGTCCGTATCCCGCCTCCCCGTAACCAAGAGTATATGGCACTGTAAGTCTCCGCTTCTCCCCGACTTTCATACCGAGAACTCCTTGCTCCCAACCTGCAATCACACGATTGCCTCCGAGAGTAAATGCAAACGGCTCACCACGAGTGACACTTGAATCAAAAACTGATCCATCGATAAATGTTCCCGTATAGTGCACGGTTGCGACATTGCCCTCTTTCGCCTCTGGGCCCGACCCTTCTTGTAATACCTCGATTATAAGTCCATTATCCATAGTTTTTTTCGAAATTATCCCATCGCCGACCGCGAGAGGAGCTGTCACGCCATTACCAATATCCGTTATACTATTTCTTCCTCCGGGCTTATACGAATTTGCAGCCACAGAAGCAAGCCAAATAACTACTAAAACTAAAATGATTAAAAAAAATACTTTTTTCTTTGTCATAAGGCTATTTTACCATAGACTGCAAAGAGACGAAAATGATACAATATCCGTATGTTAATGAAAGGTGAAAAAGCACCAGACTTCACTCTTCCGGACGAAAGGCGAGAAACCCATTATTTGAGCGACTATGCAGGCAAGTGGGTCCTCCTTTATTTCTATCCCAAAGATGACACCTCAGGTTGTACCAAAGAAGCCTGCGCGCTCCGCGACACTGCGATGGAATATGAGAAGAGTGATGTCGTCGTCTTGGGCGTGTCCAAGGATTCGAGCGAGTCTCACGAAGATTTCATTTCAAAATACAAACTCCCCTTCACACTCCTCTCTGATGAGGATAAGAAAGTCATCAAACTTTATGGTGCAGACGGAGGTCTCATGACAAAAAGAATTTCATACCTCATCGATCCTGATGGTGTCATCGAAAAAGTATATGCGAAAATTGATCCAGAGAAACATGCTGAGGAAGTGCTCGCGGATGTAGAAGCATTCCGATAAAAAATTACTTTATTTTTATCCAATAGTGGAGCATGTTTTTCTCTTTATGTAGAGCTTTTTTCTCAAATTCTCCGCAACTTTTTTCGATAATCTTACGCGACGCATCGTTTTCTTCACGACAAGTATAAGAGTGCGTTGTCGATACCGAGTTCTTTTGCTTTCGGTAATACGAGCTCGAGTATTTTTGATCCATATCCCATATTTCGCTTTGACGGACGAATCTTATAGCCGATATTACCCCCACTTTCTTTTAACCTATCATTAAGTTCATGCCGGATATTTATCTTCCCAATAAATTCTTCATTATCGATAAGCCAGTATATGGTTTCTGGGACTTTTCCTTCTTTAACTTTCTCAATATTGATTTTGTCTCTGATTGATTGGATGTGTTCAGAAAAATCACTCTCGAGACCTATTTTTAGGTGTTCTCGTTCAAGATACTCTCCTTTTTCAAGAAATTCTTTTACTGCTTCAAGATATGACTTTTTGTATTTCTCAGAGGGAAGTTCTAAATTCATAGTGTCTATACTCGCTTTTGCAGTATGGCCCTTTTTGATTTCAAAAAGAAATACGCGATGATACTGATAGTCGCAATCGGAGTCACGAGTTGTGGAATATGTGCCCCAAACGATTCCATGAGCATAATCGAACCTAAGACAAGAATAGAATACATTGCGCCGTTTTTGAGATACACATACTTTTTGATGCGGTCAATATTAGAAACAGTGAGCTTGCGCAAAACGAGTACACCCAAGCCGTTGCCGACGATGATAAGTGTGGGTGACCATATTTCCATAGGGATTAGTATCGCACTCCCGTACCCTGGAAATCCAATCGATGCTATACTTTTTCACATATGAATACATCTTCAATAGACACAGGCGTAACACGCAAAGATATCATTATTGGTTTCAGAGAACGCATGCACATCAAAAACACGCGCTCTGGGAGCGTCGCAGATTTTATGACGTCATCTTTTGGAACAGTTTTGTTCCTTACTGTTAATGCGGCCTTCTTCGCTATCTGGATCGTACTCAATACAAACATCATTCCAGGTTATGTTGCATTTGATCCCTACCCATTTGGATTCTTGACTATGGTTGTCTCGCTCGAAGCCATATTCCTCTCGATCATAGTTCTAATCAGTCAAAATAGAGCAAACGAAGTAGCAGATCTCCGAGAGGAAGTGGAGTTCGAAATAAGTATTCGTGCTGAGAACGAAATTACACGCATTTTAAATATGCTGGACGAAATTCATGTTCACTTGGGACTTACGAATACCAACGAGAAGGAGCTAGAAACGATGAAGCAACCGATAAACATCGAAGAACTCGGAGCTGAGTTCTTGGAAGCAAAGAACAGGAGGAAATAAGTTTTTCGTTTAAACGAATTTCATTGCCGACCAATTCATTTTATACTTTTCTTCAACAAGAGTTCTTTCTCCATCGCCCCAACGCTCGTGCTTTTCCAATCCAAGTATTTGAATTGTTTTTTCTACACTTTCAACGGAGGGACCTTCGATCTCCAAAAAGGGCAATATGCCTGGATAGACATCCAGGTCAAAACAAATATTTCCCAACTTAAAACTTGTTCTATCTTTTTCTTGATGAGCATATAAAACAAGACCGAAAATATCTAGTAACTCTCGCATTTTCTTGTGATCGGGTAAATGAAAATGTATTTCTCGTACCGTGCGAATACCGTTCTCTACTGCTTCTTTGCCTTTCCACGTCAGCTCGTAGCCACCATCAAATGTATTGCGTATACGGAGGTACCAAAGCTCTGCACTTTTTTTGTGTTCAGGCATCTTGTACCAATCTACATACAGTCGTCCGCTTCCAAGAGTTTTCGCGCCGAGTGCGCGTATTTTCGCTTTGATTTCTTCTTTATTTATCTCTAAAATTTTTGTTTCTATCTCGTTCATAATGCTTTTCGTATTATCTCTGTAATCTCTTTCAATTCTTCTTCTGGGGTTGTCTCTCGTTCTCCAGGACGATAAAGAAACTTTCTTGGCTCGTATTCAAGGATGCCGGTATCTCCTTCTTTGCGTGGCAAAACATGCAAATGAAAATGTGGCACGCTTTGTCCGGAAAGTTTCCCTTCGTTCCATCCATAATTAAAGCCTTCTGCTGAAAAAAGTTTTATGAGAGCGCTCTTTATTTTGAATTCCAACTCAAAAATAGCCGTCCTCTCTTCATTTGTCAGTTCGTCAAATGTTGCAACATGACGAATAGGAGAAATAAGAACATGCCCCGGAACGACCGGAATGTTGGTCGGGAACGCCCACGCAAAATCATTTTTTATGATGACTCGTTCCTCATTCTCAAACATTGTGCAAAACGGACATTTCAACATATTTATTTCCTCTCATCAAACAATTCCTCCTTGGGAGCGCGGACTTTTTTCATTCGCGATGGATCATACGGATCTTCATGGTCTCGATAGCCGAGTGCAAGCAAAACGACTGGTCGCATATGCGAAGGCAAGCCCAACACCTCTGTATATTTTTGCGGATCAAAACCTTCCATGGGAGATGAATCAATTTCGAGTTCAGCAGCTGCCGCAAGACCAAACCCAAGTGCTATATATGCCTGACGTGCAGACCAAGCAAAACTTTTTTCTTCGTCGAGAGAGTTGATAGTTGCATCAATTATTGATTGAAACCCTACCAAATCCTCCTTGGTAACACCTCGGGTCGTCATTATGTTTCCCACGTATTGCTTTGAGTGTTGGACAAGGTCAGCTCGGGCACAAAACACCAATAAGTAGGTCGCATTTTCTTTGCCAGCTTGAATAAGAGCATTTTTTGTTTCTCCTTCCACGACTACAATGTGATATGGTTGCAAACCAAGCGCACTAGGCGCCAATTGGATAGCAGAGAGAACTCGATCCAGATCTTCTCGCGAAACAGATTTCGAGGCATCGTATTTTTTTGTGGCGTAACGCCAATTGAGGTTTTGTAGAAATGACATTTTAATAGAAAACTAAATAATTAGTAATAACCTCCTTATCCCGCGTGCCCTTGGTCTCCACTTTTCCATTCACTTCTTTTATCGCCTGTCCCCATTTCGGCCCACCATCGAGCACATAGATGTGTGTCGTCTTGGAAATAGATTGATTTGTATTTTGGTCTTCTCTATCCAAGCCAAGAACGATTTCCCGTGCCCGATCATATGTTGTGAGCGTATCAAACAAAATGACGCCAATTTGCGCTTTCTTTTTGGTAGGATCTTTTGAATCAGGCACATCTCTCCTAATCAAAATTTTGTCTATAACATTCTGTGATGCTAGAAAATTACCATTTCTATAAATACTGGGAAGAAAAAACAATGTCTTCTTTTCTTCTTTTGCGTTCTCGTAATACTCATCAAAATTAGGAATCTCTTTGTTGTGTGTAAATGATATATTAAAACCATTTTCCACGACGACGATACCGTAGTTGTAAACGACACCATCACCACATTCTATACCTTTCGTGAGTGATTTACCCTGCATCTCATAAGAGCCGACAGAACCAGTCGTCATACCGTCAGGTGCTGTCGCAGAGCCTCTCAACTCTTTTTGAATATCTGCGATCTCGCCTTCAAAGAGTTCCGGGTCAGTTTCTTTGGTCACGAGATTGATGCCATGTATAGGCCAAAATTCTCCTACTCTTTTGCCTTCTGACTCTACCCCCCATACAAATTCTTTATTTGGAAACATTTCAGAAGTTTTTTTGAATTCAGTATGAACACTACCCGTTTCAATGATATTGGAAATATTGGACAATAACACGTCCGGCTTCATTGCAATAACAGCCGCCCCCGCAAGAGCTTTTTTGAAAAAATTACGTCTGCTTATACTGCGATGGTCTGAATTTGTTTTGTTTGGTTTTTCTATTTTCATACTTCGCTTAGTGTAGCACAGTACTCGTGAGGGTAGTCTCTTTTTTCTTGTTACGCAATGTTTTGAATATAAATACAAAATAAACTCCTGATACCAGGATGAATACTCCCGCAACGACTATAGGCTGTGTGGGAATAATGATTGCTGCGACAAATCCCGAGATCGCAGGAGGGATAGCTTGAGCGAGTGCAGAGACAGAGGCGTTGATGCCGAGAATTTCTCCCTGCTCTTTTGAATCGGCAGACTTACTGATGAGGGCTGTCAGATTTACAAGAGACAAACCATTAAATACTGCAAAGAACGGAACGAGGGCAAACAGGAAAAGCAGTTGATGAGGCATGAAGAATGAAAGGACAGCTAGGCCCGATCCCAATATTGACCAACGCAGTATTGTCTCTTCTTTGTATGCTTTTGCAACACGCCTGACGATGAATACTTGAGTAAGCACCACACATAAACCAATGAATGCAAAGAATTCTCCTATTGTGCCTTGGTCAACACTAAATTTGTAAACGAGATAGACAGCAAAAAAACTAGTATAAAAAGAAAATCCTGCTTGATACAAAAATGATGTGACATAAAGATGACGCAAATTGGGTAGCACTAATGCACGTTTGATATTGGCAATAGATTTGTTCCAATTCAATTTCTCACGCTTTGGACTAAGATTTGTTTCTTTAAAGTAAAATATAATGAGGAGCGTATTGATGAGGGCCAGTCCCGCTGCAAACCAGAATGGTGATGCTGGTGTCAGTCCCGCTATAAATGTCGGGTCGGAGAGTTTGCCTCCAATATATGGCCCAATGATGAATCCGAGTCCAAAGGCAGCTCCAATCATACCAAAGTTACGTGACCTATTCTCAGGTATTGTAAGATCAGCGATAGCGGCTTGTGCAACCACGATGTTGCCACCAGTGATACCTGCAAAAAATCTTGATATGAAAAGAAGTGGAATATTCCTCCACCAAATCCCGAGGGCAAACAGAACATAAGCAATGACAGTCGCACCAATCGAGATAATCAGGAGTTTCTTCCTTCCATAAAAATCAGACAATTGCCCCATAATAGATGTTGAGAAAAATTGCCCAAGGGGAAATACGGCTACGAGAAATCCCAACAATATATACCCAAATCCAATCGACGTCTCTGGAGAAAGTAAATAAAATTGAGATGCAGGATTGGCAAAAAGCTGTGGAATTATAGGTATAAGAATCCCAAATCCCAACATATCTAAAAATACGGTAAAAAAGAGGAAAAAGAGACTTCTTTTGTTTTTTTCTTTGAACATAAAGTCCCTTAATGGTAGCATTCTCAAATTATAGTGTCGATTGCTATTTGGTTCTCACAAAGCGCTTGGCGATTTCGAGGTCTTCGAGTGAATTGACACCAAAAGCTTCTGTTGTATCCTTGAGGATGTATCCGTCAACTTTTCTCCCTTCTTTAAAAGCCATTTCAACTAAGTCAGTAATATAATACTGACCCAATGTGTTGTTGGTTGTCAGCTTGTCCAGATGACTCCAAAGGAATTCCGCATCAAATGCATACATACCGAGATTGACTTCTTTCACTGCAAATTCTTCTTGTGTGGCATCTTTCCATTCTGCTATCTTGTCCACAAATCCATCATTGCCACGAATGATTCTCCCAAATTGGATAAACGGTGTATATTCATTTTCAAAACTTGGGACCATGGCAGTTGTTAAAGTTATAACTGATCCGCTCTTTGCGTGCACATCTACGAGTTCCTTGAATGTGTTGGCGCTGATAAGGGGCTGATCGCACATAAGGACGAGAATCGTTTTAAAATTTTTCTCAGTCAAAGATTCCTTTGCACACATAACCGCGTGACCTGTCCCTAGTAGTTGATGTTGCCAAACATAATTCGGCCCATCGCCAATTTCCTTTATTACTTCTTCACCTTTGTATCCCACAATAATAGTAGGCACCTTGCAAATATCGCCGAGTTCTCGGAGAGTATGTTTGATGAAAGGTTCATCTCCAAATTGCGTCAGGCATTTTGGGCTGTCGCATTTCATGCGAGTACCCCTCCCTGCCGCAAGAATAATAGCGTGTGTTTCATTTGTTTCCATAAAGTGAAAGAACTATAGCAAGAAATTAATTTTATGCAACCAGCTAGGACGAAGACTGCACCCAATCAGCATTGTGTCCGTGAAGTCGAATAATAAAACTCTGATTTTTCTCATTGTGTTCAATAACAATATCTCCTGTATAGCCTGTCGCATTTATTTTTGCTTTCATGTTTTCCTCACTTCTTCCATAGCGGGCGAGCTGTTTGAGATAGAATTCGAGTTGTTTGTCACTCATCGTCTCCCATGTTTTTGGAAAGTCAGGGAATACATCGAGTGGATCGGTTTTGTCGACTTGTAATTTATATTCAATTCCCATAATTATTTTTTCTTATTTATAAAATATTTTCCAAAATAAACCGAGATGATAACAGTTATGAGTGTGATGATAAGTGCGTAGAGTGTTTTCTCACCAACTGTATCAACGTGACCAAACAAATATTCAAAGATACTTCGAAGTGCCTCCTCCCATGCAAGTGCTGTGACTAGTCCGAGTGCAACAAAAATAATTGTCGTGATTTTGTCTACAAAAGATGACCTAATCTTCTTAATTTCGTATGCATCGAGAAATTCTTCCATATCCTTAAAACCTATCTTCGATTGTATCCCCTTGTCTTCTGCCATTGTGTAATTGTAACAGAGAAAGCAAACTACAGGAAAGTTGTTCGGGTTACCAAAATAACTTATCAAAATACCTATATATAGCAATGTCTTTTTAAGCTCACTATTATGGCAAAGTCTCACATGCTACCCCGTCACTGTTACCGTCTAGTCCATGTATGTCGTGACCAACGCCCCCACATGCATCATAAACATTTTGTGCTTCTGCGTGTGTCTTGAAATCACCGCAATTATATACATTTTCTGTGCAGATGTACTCCGAGGGTGTTGCAATGATTGTTGTTGTTTGAATTGTTGGTGGAATATATGCTTCTTCTAAGTCATCTCCGCATGCTTGAGGAGACCAAAGACCACGCAAAGAGGATTTTGCTTGCGCTTCTACATCTTTGTATTCTGCTTGATATTTGTATGGCACATGGTATGTGTATTCATACGCAAAGCCATTTTCTATCATGAACTTTCCATAGTCAGTTCCGTCTTGCAAAAAAACAAATCGTAACAATCTATTGTATTTGTCTCTATCGTCCTGTGTTTCATCTCTCTCAATAGAAACTATTTTCCCCGCCAAAAAGGTCGTTGCCTTCTCCGACGCTTCCTTGCCAAAACATTCAACTGGTTTACGAGGATCAACTGTTTCAGGTGTATTGATTCCTATGATTCTCACAGTTTCGTCCTTGCCATCGATAGAAACAACAATCGTATCACCATCGACAACTTTGACGATACTATAGTAAGGCAATGTCGCGGTGGTGCTTTCCGAAGAAGTCTCCAAACTTGTCTTCGAGACGCCATCAAGAACCACTTCACCTTTTGAGATTTGGTTTTCGTCAGAATTATTCGACAACAAAAGAAGAACGGTAAATATCACAGTTGCTGCAATCGCAATATTTCTTTTTTTACCGAAGACTTTCATTTTTTATACCCTCTCCCCAATTTGTTGTCGCCACATTGCATTGTAAAGACCACTTTTCTCCAAAAGTTCTCCGTGAGTGCCCATCTCTGCTATTTTTCCTTTTTCAAGAACATAAACCCTATCCGCATGCATGATAGTCGAGAGACGATGTGCAATAAGTATTGTCATACGAGCATGATCATTACTGACATCACGAATAGTTTTGGTGATTGCTTCTTCAGTGATCGAATCGAGTGATGACGTTGCTTCGTCGAATATGAGCACATTTGGCTTGCGCAGAAGTGCACGTGCGATAGAGATACGTTGTTTTTCTCCGCCAGAAACTTTTACTCCTCCCTCACCGATACGCATATCAAGCCCTAGATTGCTCCTCTCAAGAAGTGACGAAGCCGATGCTTTCGTGAGCGCGTCCAGACATTCTTCATCTGTAGCGCGAGGGTTGACGAAAAGAAGATTTTCTCGCAGTGTTCCAGCAAAAAGTTGTGTGTCTTGGGTCACGAAACCAAATTGCTGACGAAGATTATTGAGACTGATGGCTGTGTTTGGAATATTGTTAAAAAGGATTTTTCCTTTGGTTGGTTCATACAATCCCACGAGAAGCTTTACGAGAGATGTTTTTCCTGAGCCAGACGGACCAACGAAAGCAATAGTTTCGCCAGACGCAAGTGAAAAGGAGATTTCGTCTAATGCGTGTACATCATTTGCGCCATAGGAGAAAGATACAGTTTCAAATGCGAGCTTCTCAATAACACCTGTTTCCTTTGGAGACTGTGGCATCGGTTCTATCGGTGTATTTAATATGTCTTCAAATTTTTTGAAGGAGACCTGTGTGTCGCGATAATTGTTGATAACTGTTCCCAATTCCTGAAGAGGTCCAAAAATGAAGAAGGAATAAATATAGAGTGAGAAGAATTGTCCGAAAGTGACAGTCTGTTGGAAAACGAGATAGAGTAGGAAAAGTAAAATTAGCGTGCGCATAAGGTTGATGAGAGTTCCTTGTACGAATGATACAGAGCGAATATACCGGAGTTTCTTGAGTTCAAGTACGAGTATTTTGTCACTCGTTGTATTGAGACGGTTCACTTCTTGATCCACAAGACCAAGACTCTTCACAAGTTCTATGTTGCGAAGCGACTCTGTCGTAGAACCAGCAAGCGCCGTCGTCTCAACGAGAATTTCTTGTTGGATTTTCTTTATACGGCTTGTCAGTGCATAACTAACGCCTCCAATGAGAGGGATAGTGCCCGCGTACACAACAGCAATAAGCCAATAAATATGAGCCGCATAAATCGAAACGAAAACAAATCCAATAAGTGATATCAGAAAAACATTTATGACAGATGCAATAAATTTTTCACTATCTGTACGCACTTTTTGAAGCGTCCCTAGCGTCTCACCACTTCTCTGGTCTTCAAATATTGCATATGGCAACTGTAGTGAATGCTCTACACCATCAGCATACACATCTTTGGAGAGCTTCTGAGTTACTTTGTTGAGATAGTAATCCTGAAAATTTTTTGCCACGCGAGACACAAATGCAGCACCGATTGCCATCAAAAGGAGCACCGATACTCCACGGAAAAATTGGCTTGGTGTGTAATCTCCAAATTTGGTCGCATAGTCGTCAATGATGTGGCGAAAAATCAGAGGGTCAAGCAGAGAAAAAACCTGGTTTATGGAAGCCAAAAACACGACAAGGACACATAATTTCCAATATCGTTTGAGGTACGAGCTGAGAAGTTTCATGTCTGGAAGTATAACAGATATTCCGGAGACCTCGCCTTCTTACTCAAATCGATTCATCACTTTGTCTTGCAGAAAATGAAACCAATTTTCCCTCATATTCTTCATAACTGATTTCTATTGGATGACAACAAACTTGGCAATCTTCTGTATACGTTTGCCCTCCTGCCGAAAAATCCAAAATCATTGAGATTTCTTCGGCACAATATGGACAAGTGAAGAAGTGTTCCAGGGGGTTCATATTTTTACTTCCCTGTTTTATTTTGTTTTGGTTTCCTCACAGATCTCATTCCAGCATTCTTCACAACCCCTTCCAACCTCGATGCTCCTCTGTACCCTTGAGATGGATTTCGCAAATCATTTTTCATTTGTTTTTTCATATACTTTAGTGTACCACCTACTTGTTCAATGCAAGGTAGAGCGGGTCCTCCTCCTTTTTGTATCCCCGCGCCCTGCCCTCTTTTCGACCATATTCTTTTATTGCATATCCCGCACGTTTCCAATCCTTTTTCGGAATAATCTTCAAAAGCTCCCTTTCAATTTTCGACGGATCCTTCTTTTTTGAGAGTCCAAATCTTTTTACGAAGCGAATGACGTGCGTATCAACAGGAATGCCTATGTTTTTGTTGTATGCGTTCGAAATGATCGCGACTGCGCTTTTGCGTCCGACACCAGAGAGTTTTTGAATGAGCAGAGGATCATCCGGAACAACGCCGTCGAACTCTTTGATAAGTATTTGCGCGCTTTTCTTGAGGTACACAGCCTTACTTCTATAGTAGCCAAGAGTTTTTATATATTTTGCGATTTCTTCTGGCTTTGCATTCGCAAATGCTTTCGGCGATGGAAACTTTTTGAAAAGCGCAGGCGTTATTTTGTTCACACCAACGTCGGTTGTCTGTGCTGACAAAATAACCGCAACAGTAAGTTCCCATGACGTACGATAATCGAGAAATGTGGCGCTTCGTTTATATTTTTTTAACAAAACAGGAGAGACCTTCTTCCATATTTCTTTGGTGATCATGATCTCAGTTTACTCTATAAATACGAAACCGCCCAAGCTTTTACCTGGACGGCTCTCGTGTAATTTCTTATTTAGATATTACGGTTGTATTGTCAATGGATCACCTGTGAGAACAGTGTTTTCCGCCATCACAACTCTACCATTTTCCAATGTAACTTTTGCTACTACCTTTGTCGGTGTCATCGTTTGACCATATTCTGCGCGACGCACATTTGTCCAATATCCATCAGTCGCATAATCAAAGTTTCCAGATACATCAAACGGAGATGAGATCTGATTTCCGTTTATTTCATCTCCAATCTTTTGAGTTGACGTGTTTGTCTGGAGAAGTGTGTTTCCTGAATACAATTTGACGACAACAGACTGTGCATTTTCAAATGTTGCACCAGTAAGTCCAAATCCTGCTGAGTATCCACTCAACATGCCGAGGCCTGTATCATAGTCAACAACTCCGAAATCTTCACCTGCGAGACTTGCTGGAACAAGTGCTTCAGCGTTTCCGCTAGTCGAAACCCATGTACCCATTCGAGCTCCGCCTTGGTAGTTGTCAGACCACGTTCCACTCATAACTCCCTCATTGTTTATTGTTCCTTCAACTCGGAGAGTAGTTTGCGGTACAACAGCGTCCTCAGAAGCTGTATAGTTTGCCAAGAAACCTATCTTGTCCCCCGAAACCGCTCCCTTTGTGATTGTCCACTCATAGACATGAGCGCCGACAGGAGATCCTCCAGAGCCAGCCAGACGATCCTTTGAGTTTTGGACAAGGGTCATATCATGAGTATAATCTGCGCCCTCATAATTGAAAGCAATGTTCCACTCTCCACTCACTTCATGAAGAGCTGGTGCCAAAACTTTTGCTTGTGTTGCAGGAACTGCAAATGAAAAAATCATTGCGACTGCAACAAATCCTAGAGTTAGTTTTTTTATCATAATTATTTTCTATTTAGTTGATAAAGAATTAATAGTAATGAACTCTCTATTGCCCACACCAAAAATATTGGACTGGGTTGCGACCTTTCTCCTATCATGACGCTCTGGAAGTGACCTTGATGACAAGAATTAAACAAGATTTTGTGGTGTAATATTTTCGAGGAAAAGAAGATTTAATACAAACCAAAATTCCACAACAGAAGTTGCAGAGTTTT
>CAZSFR010000009.1:0-27372 GCA_964606295.1 uncultured Candidatus Saccharibacteria bacterium | reverse complement strand
AAATCATCGCAACTCAAAATCGCCCTTTCGGTAGGGGCTTTTTTGGCACTTCGTGATCTCAAACGAGCAAACAAGTGGACGACAGGGCTCATCATTTTCGTTATGACCCTCACTTTTCTCAATCTCGTCGTTGTTTCAGGTATTCTGGTGGGACTCATAGAAGGGTCTGTTGAGGCAAACAAGAAATTCTATACTGGGGATGTCTTCGTTTCCCCACTTCTCGAGCATGAATACATAGACAATTCGCAAGATGTAGAAAAAATCATCCGAACACTTCCTGGCTTCGTTGACCTCACGCGACGTTATGCAGTCTCCGGTACTGTCGTTTCCAATTACAAAGAAACACTTCCGAAAGACGTAAAGCAAAATCAGACCGGCGCACTTATCACAGGCATCAATCCCAGTGAAGAGAACAATGTAACGGGGATTGCTGACAAGATAATTCGCGGAGAATTTTTACAGGCAAGTGATACAGAATCCATTGTTATAGGAGCAGATATCTTGTATGAATTTACTCCGATCGAATCTCCAAGTTATGTGACACTCAAAAATGTTACTGTTGGATCAAGGGTTCTTCTCAAAATCGGCGACATAGAAAAGGAAGTGACGGTGAAAGGAATCATCAAATCAAAAGCAGGAGATGTAGATGCTAGAGTGTTCATGCTAGATAGCGAACTTCGCAAACTCGCAGGACGGGGAGATTTCAATGTGGATGAAATGGCGATAGTTATTGATTCGTCTGTCACCGCAGAGAGATTCAAAGAGATACTCCTTGCTTCTGGTGTGGGTAAAGATGCTCGTGTGCAAACGTACGAAGATGCTCAACCAAAATTCTTGAAGGATATCAAAGCGACGTTCGCTTTGCTGGGTAATGTTATAGGTTCAATCGGGCTTGTGGTTGCATCGATTACAATATTCATTGTTGTTTTCGTGAATGCAATTACGCGCCGACGCTATATTGGTATACTCAAAGGAATTGGTGTCGCACCACTCGCAATCAAATATTCTTATGTTCTTCAATCACTACTTTATGCGGGATGCGGGGTATTGCTAGGAGGACTCATAGTATTTTTGGGGTTGAAGCCACTTATCCAAGCACATCCACTCAATTTTCCATTTTCCGACGGCATACTTGTTGCGACAATTCCGAGTACTCTCCTTAAGGCTTTTATCCTTTTCATCGCGACCATTATCGCAGGCTATATACCAGCGCGCATCGTCGTGAAGCAAAATACACTCGATGCGATATTGGGAAGGTAAGAAAGGTTAAAAGTAGAAAGAGAAAACGAGGTAAACATATGAACATCATCGAAATAAAAAATTTGAAAAAGACATTCCAAAGCGGAGAAGCTATCATCAAAGCTGTCGATGACGTCAGTTTTGATGTTCGTGAAGGGGAGTTTGTATCGATTACCGGAAGGTCTGGATCAGGCAAATCCACGCTTCTTTATCAGCTTGGCCTGCTCGACCACCCGACCGAGGGTACGATTCATATTGCAGGTGTTGATGTTGGCGCACTTTCCACCAAAGAAAGAACAGCATTTCGTCTTAGTGAACTCGGTTACATCTTCCAAGACTATGCTATTCTTCCGTCGTTGACTGCACTCGAGAACGTCATGGTACCACTATTGATGCAGGGTTTGTCAAAGAAGGATGCTGAAACGAAAGCGCTCGGCGCTCTCACTCGAGTCGGACTCGCAGATCGCATGCACAATCTACCAAGCCAGCTTTCTGGCGGACAACAACAGAGAGTTGCCATCGCACGCGCCATTGGACACAACCCGAAGATAATCTTTGCGGACGAACCAACTGCAAACCTCGATACAGAGACGTCGCGGACGATACTCGACGTTTTCCTCGACCTCAACCGTCGAGGTCAAACTATAATCATGGTGACTCACGAGGAAGAATACGCTCGATTGACAGACCGTGTGTTACTGCTTGCCGACGGCGTGCTCGTACGAGATTCAAAACCATAAAAGAGCCCTTTTTTCTGTGGCATAACTTTTGCATGCTATAATTCTCTATATGGACTTTTCTGTTTCGAATCCAATGAATACGCAAATCTCTTTTGATACTGAAACACCTTTGGACGTACATTTGCCGGGACCGTTAGTTTCTGGTGGGCTTCTCTTTTTTGTAGGGATTGTCGGAGTCTTCTCGCTCGTCATGATATATCACTGGTTTACCTATGGAAGAAATAAAGTTCTTTCGGCAGGAACGACAGTTGTCTATCTTGGGGGAGTTTTATTCTTTATAGGAATGATTATTCAGATTTTTACATCGTTAGCACAATGAGAGAATTCAATCTGGAGAAAAATGAAAAGATTGTTCTTACCGTGTACAAAAGCAAGGCTCTTTTCTTGCTAGGTACGGTAGCATTCGTCATTATTGCGGTTGCTCCTGCTATGTTGTTCCGATTTTTTATCGACACAAACAGCATCGTCGGTGACGCAAAACTTATTGTAGAGCTCCTTTATCTGCTTTGGCTTCTCTTGCTTTGGATACTGTATTTTTTCAAATGGACAGTGTATATGCTTGATGGATGGATCATTACTAGCGATCGATTGATCGATATCAATCAGACACGATTGTTTACTCGCGACGTCGCAACCTTGCCACTCGAATCAATTCAAGACACAAAAGTTGAAGTGACGGGCATTCTCTCCGAATTGCTCGGCGTAGGCACCATCACAATACAATCCGCAGGAAGCGCAAGAGAATTCATTATGAATTCAGTTCCGCGTCCTCATGATGCCAAAGAAAAGATTCTTCGTGCATATGAAGCAAAAAAGGATGAAGTGAAGAGAGTTCAGGTGGTACAATAGGTAGATAGCAGGTGTGAGTGTCGTCATTCAAAAAACCAACAATGCATATCAAAGAAGAACAACTCAAAAAATTCATTATCGAGAGCGGACTTGTTTCCAAGACTGATATAAAATCTGCGGAAGATGAAGCGTCAAAGGGAAGTGACGCGTTTGCGGATGTTCTCTTGAAGCAAAATAAAATAAAGGAAGATGATTTGCGCAGAATGGAGGCATATGTCCTCGGTATTCCATTTGTGAGCCTTATTGGACAAAAAATAGATTTCAGTGTGCTCTCGCTTATTCCGGAGCCTATCGCAGTGAAGCATAATATTGTTGCATACAAAAAAACAGCAAAAGGACTCGAAGTGGCAATGCTCGATATTGATGATTTGTCAGTTTTGGACTTCGTTAAAAAGAAGACAGAGATCAGAATATTACCACGGCTCACTGATGCACCGTCAATCAAAGAAGGTTTGCAGTTGTACAAAAAAAGCCTCAAGGCGGAATTTGACGATATCATCCAGAAAGAATCCGCATCGCTCAAGATGATTGCCGATGAGGAGGGTAGCGAAGGAAAGTCAGAAAAAGAATTGAAAGAAATGGCAGAAGACCTCCCTATTATCAAAATAGTTGACACTCTCATTTCGCATGCAATTTTACAAAACACATCTGACATACATATCGAACCACAAGAAACATCTCTCATTGTTCGTTATCGCATAGACGGTATTTTGCATGATGCGATGGTTTTGCCAAAAGAATCTGCCGCGGGTATCACCGCTCGTATCAAAGTGCTTTCAAATTTGAAACTCGATGAAAAAAGGCTTCCTCAAGATGGACGTTTCAAGATTACAACAGAGAGCGGGGACAGGGTATCCTTCCGTGTTTCAACGCTTCCGACATACTATGGCGAGAAAACCGTTATTCGTATTTTGCGCGAAAATTCCAAAGGCTACACGCTTGAGGGTCTTGGTTTTCATGGTGAAGGACTTGAGAAAATCCATGATGGCATGAAATCAACAACAGGAATGATTTTGGCAACAGGTCCGACAGGAAGCGGTAAGACGACAACGCTCTACACAATGCTTGATCTCTTGAATACACCGGACGTCAACATTTCTACAGTCGAAGATCCTGTTGAGTATCAGATGCAGAGAGTGAATCAAACGCAAGTGAAACCAGACATTGGGCTTACTTTTGCAAATGGCCTACGCACCCTTTTGCGTCAAGATCCAGACATCATCATGGTAGGAGAGATCCGTGATACAGAAACCGTCTCGCTTGCTATCAATGCTGCACTTACAGGACACCTCGTGCTCTCGACGATTCACACCAATTCATCAGCCGGAGCGATTCCTCGTATGATCGATATGGGAGCAGAATCGTTCCTGATCGTCTCGACAGTAAAAACTATTATTGCTCAACGTTTGGTGCGTAGACTTTGTGGAAGCAAGGAGAAATATTTTCTTACTGACGCAGAGAAGACAGCTCTCGAAAAGGTTGTCGACCTCGATCGTGTTCTCGGCTTTTTGAAGGAAGAAAAAATTGTTAAACCTGACAGCACGTGGGATAAAATCCCGTTTTATCGTGCAAAACCAGACGCTGAGTGCGAAGAGGGATACAAAGGACGTATAGGTATACATGAGATTCTCAAAGTGACATCAACAATCCGCGAGCTTATCTTGAAAGGATCGTCTGAAGAAGCCATAGAAGATCAAGCAAAAAAGGAGGGAATGATGACGATGCTAGAAGATGGAATATACAAAGCAGTCCTGGGACTGACAAGCACTGAAGAAGTATTGAGGGTTGTTTCCGAATAGTGTGTCAATATCATAATCATTTATAAATGAAATTCAGTTACAAGGGAAAAACAAAAGATGGAGAGGTGACCGAAGGAGTCATAGATAGCGAAACAGAATTATCTGCTGCGCATGATTTGCGTACGCAGGGAATATTTCCGTTTTCTGTAAAAAAGGAGAAGGGGATGAAAGTAAAAATGTCTTTCACACTTTTCGGACGCATCAAACTACACGAAAAATTAATTTTCGCAAAAAACCTTGCTGGTATGATTTCCGCAGGTCTTGCCCTCAATCGTGCGATTGAGATTTTGAATAAGCAAAGTGTCAATGAGAAATTCAAAACAGTGCTGACAGATTTGGAGAACGAAATCGCGAAAGGCGGTACTCTTTCTGGTGGTATGGAGAAGCACCCAAAAGTGTTTTCGACGCTTTTCGTTTCTATGGTGCGCTCTGGAGAAGAGTCGGGAAATCTGCCGAACGCACTCACTGAAGTCTCTGCTAATCTAGAGAAAATCTACGCCCTCAACAAGAAAATCAAAAGTGCCCTTACGTATCCTATGGTGATTCTGTGCGCGATATTTTTGATGGCGACTCTCATGATGATTTTCGTAGTACCAACACTCGTAAAGACTTTTGAAGAGCTCGGTGCGGAGCTTCCTGGTTCAACACAGCTCATCATCACCACAAGCAAGTTCATTTCTGGAAGTCCGTTTCTGTTTCTAGCAATTGTCATCGGTGTGATTGGGTCCGTCGTTTTTCTTTTGAGAATGAAAAAGTTGGAAAAGTATTTTGATTATGTTTTTCTTCATCTTCCGATATTTGGCACCATGATAAAAGAAGTCAACTCAGCCCGTACGGCACGCACCCTCTCGTCACTTCTCGTCTCCGGTGTCGATGTCACACGCGCTTTGGGAATCACAAAAGAAGTCGTTCAGAATGTCTACTTTCGTCGTGTTATCGATGAATCGATTGAAAAAATCCAAAAAGGTGTTCCTCTCTCGGAGCCATTCAAAGCGCACACTGAGCTTTTCCCTATTATGTTCGGAGAAATGATGGCAGTCGGAGAGGAGACGGGAAATATTTCTAAAATGCTAGTCGACATAGCAGATTTTTATGAGTCAGAAGTCGACGACAAGACAAAAAATCTTTCGACAATTATCGAGCCGATTTTGATGGTTTTCATTGGAGGAGCGGTCGGATTTTTTGCTGTATCGATGCTGACTCCAATGTACTCTATCCTTGATTCAATTTAATGATGTATGAAGTATTCTCACACAAAAAACGGATTAACTCTGATTGAAACACTCATCACCGCATTTCTGCTGATGATTATTACTATAGGAATATTTGGCACATTTCGTCAGATACTTCTTGTAATGGAATCAATCCGCACACGAGCTCTTGCAACGGCACTTGCGAATGAACGTATCGAAATCATTCGTAATATTCCATACGGAAGCGTTGGGACAGTCGGGGGTATTCCTTCAGGAGTCGTAAATCCAGAAGAAGATATTGTGCGAAATAATTTTACATTCCGAGTACAAACGTACATTCGCAATATTGACCAAGATTTTGATGGGACTATCGGCGGAAGTCCGAATGATTTGTCTCCCGCTGACAACAAACTCGTCGAGATTAGAATTTTGTGTGATCAATGTCAGAAGTATCGCACACTTGCATTCACCGCAATGGTTGCGCCAAAGAATGTTGAGTCTGCTTCAACCAATGGCTCACTTTTCATTAATGTTATTGACGCTAATGGACAGCCTGTGCCAAATATGGACATAGATATAGATAACTCCGCTCTCTCACCAGAAGTACATATAAATGATCAGACAAATGCAGATGGCTTGCTTCAGATTATTGATGCTCCTCCTTCAACAGCTAGTTATCAGGTAGGTGCAACAAAAAGCGGATGGACACTTGATAAAACATACGTAAGTTCAGATATAGGTGGTTCTGCTCCTGTATTACCGCACGCAACTGTTTCTCAACAACAAATAACACAACTCACGCTTGTTGTTGATAGAACGAGTACAATAAATGTGGAAAGTGTTGATGAGTTCTGTGTTCCAATCGGGAGCTTCGATTTCACACTTCAAGGCACAAAGAAGATAGGCACACTCCCTGACGTGTACAAATACAATCAGTCAAAGGTAACAAATGGTGCCGGATCGCTGGTACTCAATTCTATGGAGTGGGATACATATACAATATCGCCGAGTGATGCTGTCTATGATCTTATCGGATCGAATCCACTGCTCTCATTCACCATTGGCCCAAATGAGTCAAAAGATATAACTTTTCTTATAGCTCCAAAAGTTGCAAAAACAGTTCTAGTTTCGGTCAAAGATGGCGTTACAGGTCTCCCAATTTCAAATGCAACTGTCACAATGACAAAAGGCGCTGAGACGTATTCGTCGGTAACGGGGCAAGGGTTTTTGACACAGACAGATTGGTCAAATGGTGGAGGACAGGCGATGATTGGTGCGACTGATATGTACTTTTCAAGTACCAATATCGATACGGTAAGCCCCGCAGGAGAATTGAAATTACGCAATTCGTTCGGCACTTATTCTTCGTCTGGCGAGCTCATTTCTTCCACATACGATCTCACCAATCCTAGCAACTTTTATGAACTAACGTGGCTTCCTGTGAGTCAGCCACCAGAGGCGGGAGTAGATCCAGTCAAATTTCAAGCTGCGACAAATAATGACAATCTTACTTGGAATTTCATTGGCCCAGATGGTACAGCGTCTTCATACTATACTTCAGCGATTCATACTTTTCACAGTTCGCATAACGCCAGCAGATACTTACGTTACAAGGTTTTCCTTCAATCGTCAGATTCGAACTTTACACCATCTGTTTCCGATGTCTCGTTTACTTATAGCGGAGAATGCACTCCTCCCGGACAAGCGCACTTCACCGGATTAGGTATTGGGACATATACCATCTCAGCAAGTGCGAGTGGGTATGATCCTTCAAACACTCCGATAGATACAACTGCAGCATGGCAAAGCACAGAGTTAGTATTAAACCCGTCATGACTATGAAAAAGGAATCACAAAATGGGTTTACTCTTATGGAGCTTGTTGTCTCGGTCGCAGTGATTGGGATTATAACGCTTGGGATAGGGACTCTCGGTAGAAATATTTTCTACTTTAAGGGAATTTTTCAATCAGGAATCTCTGCAGAAGACGAAGTACGGCGCGTCCTTCGTCCTATGGCTGACGAGCTTCGTTCGATGTCAGTCTCATCACAAGGTGGGTATCCGATAGAAAGCGCGACAGCGACATCTGTTGTTTTCTTCTCAGACATTTCTAGTAATAGTAATAAAGAGCGTATCAGGTACTATCTTTCTGGAACAACGCTTATCAAAGGAGTTATTGTTGCGACGGGTAATCCGCTTACATACCCAAGTGCGAATGAAGTGTTAACAACGATGGCGACAAGTGTTACTAATGGAGCAACCCCTATATTTAGTTATTATGATGCAACGTATACAGGGACAGAAAATCCACTCACTCTTCCTGTCAATGTGTCATCTATACGCCTGATCAAAATTACTTTACTTGTCGAAAAGGATCCCAACCGCTCACCGACGATAGCTACCTTAACCACACAAGTTATGCTTCGCAATCTAAAAGATAACCTATAAAATATAAATATGAAATCAAAAGGCTTTGCACTCATTAGTGTTATCATCTACGCCGGCATTGGTATCGCGATTGTTTTTGGATTTGTGGGATGGGCGCTTTCAAGTTATCGCTTAGCTACGAACGTTCTCAATCGTGAGCGGGCACAACAAGTTGCAGAAGCCGGTGTTGAATACTATCGCTGGCATTTGGCTCACTCATCAAGTGACTTCCAAGACGGGACTGGGGTAGCAGGACCTTATGTACATCCGTTTTATGATCGCAACGATGTCCAGATCGGATCCTATTCTCTTGTAATAACGCCGCCGGAGATAGGTTCAACAGTTGTAACGATTACATCGACGGGGAGTCTCCTCGAAGCGCCTACAGTTCAGCGAACAGTCCGTACGAGACTCGCGATACCTTCGTTTGCAAAATGGGCAGTGGTTGCAAACGACGTGATGAGATTTGGTCAAGGCACAGAAACGTATGGTCCTATACATTCCAATTATGGTATTCGCTACGACGGCATTGCGCACAATGTTGTAACAAGCACTGTCGCTTCTTATGATGACCCAGACCACGATGAGTCTGGCGCAGATACTCTCGAGTATGGTGTCCATACACACACACCCGCATACTCGCTCAGTGCTGAATCGCCGCCACCCGCAACTGCACCGGTCAGAAATGACGTCTTTCTTGCAGGAAGACAGTTTCCTGTGCCTGCAACTGATTTTGTTGGTATAAGTAGCGACCTTTCTCAAATTAAAACGCAAGCGATTGCAAGCGGGAGGTTTTACAATCCCTCTGGCGCACTTGGATATCATATTGTACTCAGAACAAATGATACTTATGACCTCTATCGGGTGAACAACTTTCAAGCTGCTCCCAATGGATGCACAAATCTTCTCACTCAGGATGGCTGGGGAACTTGGAGTATACGTAGTTCAAATGGGCAGACTCTCCTCGGGAATTACACTTTTCCTGTAAACGGCCTCATCTTTTTCGATGACAACGTGTGGGTTGATGGTACGATTGATACTGCACGACTCACGATTGCCGCAGGGAGGTTCCCTGATGATTCGACAACACGACGAAGTATTACGATTAATAACGATTTACGTTATACAAACTATGATGGCACGGATACTATTGGTTTGATTACACAGAAAAATATTAATGTAGGTCTTTTTTCAGAAGATGACTTGCGTATCGACGCAGCGATTATTGCACAAAACGGACGAGCAGGACGCTATTATTATGGAGACGGAGGTTCGGGCGATACAACCTGTGGCTCGAATGCAAACCGTACCGTGGTGACACTCTATGGGATGATAGCAACAAATCAGCGTTATGGTTTCGCATATACGAACAATACAGGCTATGTTACTAGAAATTTAAATTATGACGGAAACCTTCTCTATGCCCCTCCTCCATCATTTCCATTAGCTGGTGACACCTATGAGACTATTTCATGGGAAGAAATTGAGTAAAATGCTATAATTTTCCAATATGAAGAGACCTATTTTGATAGTTGCAAACTGGAAGATGAATCCGCCGACGCTTCGTGAAGCAACCACGCTTTGTAAATCTACACTAAAGCAAGTTACAGCAAGGGATGTGAATACTATTCTTGCAGTACCAACGATTTTCCTCGAACCACTCGTTCGTACATTTAAGAAAGTTAATTTTTCTGCACAAAATTGCGCATCATTCAAAGACGGTCCGCACACAGGAGAAGTAAGCGCGAAAATGCTTACAAGTATCGGAGTTCGGTATGTGATTGTCGGACATTCAGAACGCCGGGCGCTCCGTGAGACCAATGACGACATTGCGCAAAAGGTACTCCAAGCAACAAAGAGCAACCTCACACCGATCGTCTGCATCGGAGAGAAGGAACGCGACCGCACAGGATTTTATCTCCACGAAGTGAAAACTCAGATTGAGACATGCCTTTCTCTCATACCTAAGAATAAAATCCAAGATGTTGTTATGGCGTACGAACCCGTGTGGGCAATAAGCGACAATCATGGGCGAGAAACGACACCCGAAGAATTCACAGAAATGATGCTTTTTATAAGAAAAATTGTTGCAGATCTTTCTGGAATCAAAGATCCGATGAGTATTCCTGTTTTATATGGTGGTTCCGCAAATGAAAAAAATGTGCAATCATACCTCGACGCTGGCGCACAGGGATTCCTTGTTGGACATGCAAGCCTTGATCCGAAGAAGTTTGGGAAAATGATTGAAATTGCAAAAGAATTCTCTAAAAGGAAATAAAATGAAAAGCATTTCTTCGCTCAAAAACCTTTTTGGAAAAACTGTTCTATTGCGTACGGATTTTAATGTTCCTCTTCAGAATGGAAAAGTAGTGGATGATCTCCGTATTCGTTCTGCACTGCCGACGATAAAGCTTTTACAGAAAAAGGGTGCGAGTATCATCATTGTCTCACATTCAGATTTAAACAATGATACTCAATCGCTTGCGCCAGTGGCGAAGGTTTTGCAAAAATATGCCAAAGTAAGATTCATCAGGGAGACTCTGCCTCAGAATCTTGTGCTCAAGTCCAAGGAAATAGTGTTACTTGAGAATATTCGCCGAGAGAAAGGTGAGAAAAAAAATGATCCGAAATTAGCAAAGGCACTTGCCTCGCTCGCAGATGTGTATGTGAACGACGCATTCTCAAATTCACATCGTCCACACGCGTCTATAATTGGAATTCCGAGATATCTTCCCTCTTATGCAGGGCTACAGCTCGAAAAGGAAATTAAGCATCTTTCGGTGCTATTGAGAAAGCCAGCGAGGCCATTCCTAGTCATTATGGGAGGAGTAAAGTTCGAAACGAAGCTTCCTCTCATCAAACGTTTCCTCAAAACAGCCGACAATGTCTTCGTCGGAGGTGCTCTTGCAAATGATTTCCTAAAGACTGCGGGCTGTGAAGTCGGCAAATCACTCACTGAAGATGGTTTTCCGATTAAACCACTTTTGAAAAACGAAAAACTTCTTTTGCCTGTTGACGTGGAAGTCATGCGTAAGAGAAAAGCGGTTTCGTGTAATATCGAAGATGTGGAAAAGGGCGATGTTATTATTGACGTAGGCAAAAAAACAGCACAACTCCTCGCGTGTGTTGTATCTCACTCAAAAACAGTCTTCTGGAATGGGCCTCTCGGCAAATATGAAGGCTCACACGGCAAGGACGCAACTGTCGCCGTTCTTCACGCTCTTGCGAAAAACAAAAAATGCTTCAGTGTTATCGGAGGAGGCGACATCACTGCAGTCTCAAGCGCTTCAATCGAGAAAAAACTCTCTTTCGTCTCCACAGGAGGCGGCGCAGCACTCGAATTTCTGGCCAAAGGGACACTCGTCGGTATAAAAGCACTTAAATAAAAAACAATCCGGGAGTTCCGGATTGTTTTTTATTATTCACCTCGCGTATCTTTATTTTGAAAGTTCTGCATCATTTCATTTTCTTCTTCCAAAGTCTTTTGATTGATTGCCTCGAGTTTTGCTTGATCAACCGGGATGCCCACCTCTTGTTTCGATTCCTGACTTAGTTTTCTAACTTCATCAAAGTTTCCCATATGGTATGTATTTAAAATACTTACAAATCGACCATTTCAATCTGCCCGTATATAAATTATTACACAAACTCCTGCTGGTAACAACTTACACAATATACTTTCTCCGGACGATCAGGTGCGAATGCTGTCGTGATTTCCGTACTGCACTTTGCACAGGTTCGCTCCCATAGTTTGGGGGGATTGAGCCTTGCAAAGCGGGCATTTTGACGGCATTTGGGACAGTTATGCGGAACCGGGATCTCCATTCGCTTGATAAGTGAAAACTCGAGCTGGCCTATCTTGTATCCACGAGCGCACGTTGTACACGCTATGACCGCCTGTAAAATATCATCTGTTGCATCGGCTATTTTTTCTGGCAAGTCCACTGTTTGCGTTGTTGCCTCATGTGATGCTTGCTCTCCCTCATACCAAGCGTAGCCTTCGGCGAGAGCTTCGTCTTTTGTTTTAGGAAGAAATCTATGAGCTGTTGTTTCGTTGTATCCAAACAGGCTCATAGAAAGTGGAAATGTTTCTCCATATTTCCAGATACGACCCTGTTTGTCGATATACGGATTTTTTTCCATGTCTTCGATGATTTGGGCACGAAGCTTCTCATACTCTTCTTTGGTATATTCTTTGTTTAAAATACAGTAATTTTTTCGTTTGAGGTTTACACAGCCAAAGTTATATTTTGCGGCTACTGTCCATATCGAGTATTCGACATGCATACTGTTGGTGTATGCGCAGTAGGAAAATTTAACATTGTTGATGTTCTCTCCGCTTGAATGTGTCTCGTACAGGAGTTCGACATTGGCACCCCAACCCGAGTAGTCGTAGCACTCTTTTGCACTGGGAACGGTGACAAACTGGCAGTAGCGTGATTCCTCTGTGTTCGTGCACATGTAGAGATCTTGAGAGTTTTTCGATTCAAACACATATTCACCAGTGACATTCAAATTCATAGAATTTCCTGTATACGATCGGTAGGGAAGAGTCAGCCAAAATGCGTGCGCCGTCTCACGCATTTTTTCAACGTTTTGCCAGGAATCAAGTCCTAGCTCCTTCACCTTTTGAGTATATTCTTCTTTGGTGTATTTTTGGTTAAAGATGCAATACGACTCACCTCGAAGGTTTGCACACCCGATACAGCTTGTGCAGTTGTAGCAGTTGCGGGAGAACCACACGTCGGAGCACGCGTCGCATTCTTCGGAATACATCGTGCGATAGCATTTATTAATACCGATCGAATCATAAGAAAGCTCCGACTCGCGCGCACGCATGCAGTCAGAAGAATCTTTTAGCTCAAGTACTATGGACGAATTGCTGATATTTTCACAATAATCTGCCCAAAATGTCAGAAAAGAGTTTTTGAGATATGATGCTCCGTTGCAGTATTCAGAATTTACCATAGAAGGAGCAATCACTTCCTGTGCGACCCATGGCGTTTTTCGAGATAACTCGTAGACTTGTTCGAAAAATGGTCGCGTAGGGTCGTAATCCATCGCATATTCTGAACCATCCCAATCATCAGCCCACCAGCAGTCGTTGCAATATACAGTGATTGGAATGTCTTTGTTGTACATCGAGAGTGTCTTCTTGTCGCATCGTGCACAGTTGCGCCAGTAGACATTCCAGACATTGTGTGTCGAGAGACGGCGTTCAAGTCGGCATCCTGGACACCATGTAGGATGGGGAACGTTGATTTTTTTATAATAATCCTGGTCCCTCTCATCAATAACGAAATTGTTTCTACAATTTTGACAGTTTTTTGTTTCATTCATAAAATTTTGCTTGCCCGTCCGAAGCGCTTGCGTAGGCGGGACAGGTTTTGTTTTCCATATTTACATTGTTATTATCTCATATTTAAATACACTAGTGTAATTCCGGCTTTCCGCTACTTTTGCCTCCTACCGTAATTGATAAGAATATAAATACAATTATTAGAAATATTATTCTTAGCATATATTTTTTTCACAATCAGTTCACAAGCGACTACTTATGGACTAAATAGTGAGCTCATCAAAAATAGAAGATGAGCTGAAAGAGACTATTTCGCTTAAACTATACAACGATATCTACAAAACGTCAAAGAACACCATCTTTATAATTGCAAATGGAGTATAAAATAAAAGGATTTTAGGGAAATACCATAAGTTTCGTCAGAAATCTTGACGTTATAGAGCCTTTGATATATGCTTTGAGTATGGAGATAACAGGCAAAATCAAACAGCTCGGACTTACCGAAAAAGAAGTTGCAGTATACCTGGCAGCACTCGAAGTGGGTGAAGGGACTATCACCGAGATCACCAAGGCAGCCAAGCAGAAGCGTCCGACGGTATATCTGTCTCTCGACAGGCTCGAAATGCTCGGACTTGTGGCTCGCATCGTGCGAGGCAAGAAAAAGCTCTGGAGTGCCGTGCATCCCAAGCGTTTGAAAGAACTCGCTGACTTTCGCGCAAAGCAGATCGAGGACGCACTACCATACCTACTCGCTTTGTATAAAGAAAATAAAGAAAAGCCTGTTGTTAGGATGCTCGAGGGAGCCGAAGGAGTCAAAACTGCGTATCTCGAAGCGTACTCACATCTTAATAACAAAGAAGAAGGGTTGTGGTTTGGGAACATCACCTTTATGATCGATCACTTTCCGGAATTGCTTCGCGAGTACAACCACCTGCTTCGAAAAATCCGCGACCCACATATCCGCGAGCTCATTTTCGGTGGCGAGAAAAGCAAACTGTGGGTGGAAGATATGAAGAAGAGAGCGTCAAAAAATCACTATGTTCGTTATTCAGGAATAGGTGAAGGATTTGGTACGACCGATCAGCTCATTGTCGGGGACAAGATTATGTCGTTCTCACTCGGCAAAGAAGTCTTCGTCGTTATCACGGAGAGTCGTGAGCTCGCCAAGACCCAACGCGGATTCTTCGAGCGAGTGTGGAAAGAATCTGAAAGTTAGAGGACAGATTTTATTTTCTCTGCGTACATTTGCGCCTCGCCGTCAGCATAAGCTTCTCCTGATGCGAGGCTTTCGAATGTATCATTCTTCATTCGTGGAATGAGTTTGATATGAAAATGTGGCACTTCCTCTCCGACAATATCAACTTGGACAAGGTCACATTCGAGGCCTTGAAGCTGAGCGCGCATTATTTGTTGAGCTTTTTGGAATATTGTTCCGAGTTCTTCGAAGGGTACATCTGTCATCCATCGATATGGCTCTTTCGTGATGAGAAGCACATGTCCTTTCGTTATTGGACGGATATCAAGAAATGCAAGAGATTGATCATCTTCAAAGATTATTGTTGCAGGAATATCGCGTTCTATTATTTTTTGGAAAATTGTTTTATCTGACATACTTTTAAATTAATTTAGTGGGCACTATCTTCCCAATCCCACGATGATATATCGCGTGTATCTATATAGTCAGTGACATCTGGTTCATTTGGAAATAGATGTCCGAGAAAATCTTTTCTTTTTTCTGGAGCAAGTGATTGAACATGAGCAATAAACTTTTTTACGTTAACTTCCTTTACCGAGACCGGTGCATGACTTGATACATATATACCCTCAAATTTTGTTCCATCGACGAAATTGTCTATAAGCGCCTTGTATATTTTTCTAACTATTTCAGGCTCGAGATTCTTCTCCGCATCATTTTTTGATGCTATTTTTTCAACTTTATTTTTCAATTGTTTGTTTGTGAATTGCTTTCTATCCATGAGAGTATCATAACAAAAAAGTAGATTATTACCAGCATAAACCATGAGCAAATAAAAAGACCTGCGGGGAGCAGGTCTGTACTATTCAAACGGGATTGGTATATTTGCAGTGTCACAAAAAATACAAAATTTTTTGTGCAACTCATCATTGCTTTCAATTTTTGCAAACATTTTTTTTAGTTGGGATTTTCTTTTTTTATTGTTCAATGTTTTTATGTTCGGTAAAGGATTATTGTTCCAATATCCTTCAAAAACTGAAAAACATATTATGTATAAGGATTTGACTTTGTTTGCATCAAAATCTTTTGGAGTTTTAAGTTTTTTCATTAAAATACAATTTGAGTTATTTTTAGCATAAATCAAAAAACATGCAAGAAGTGCGTATGTTACAATAGCCTCCATGCCAAGCGACTTCATCGAACAATTACTGCACCTGCGAGGACTAACGGACCCACTTGAACGAGAGAAATTCCTCAATCCTTCCTACGACGAACACCTTCACGACCCGCTTCTTATGCCGGATATGGAGAAGGCGGTCGTCCGCCTGTTTGAGGCAACACAGGCTGGAGAAAAAATTGTCATTTATTCTGACTATGACTGTGACGGAATTCCCGGAGCCGTGATTATTCATGACCTTTTGAGAAAAATCGGCTACGAAAATTTCGAAGTATATATTCCTGACAGGCATGACGAAGGGTATGGTCTCAATCATGACGCCATCGTTTCATTTGTCGAGAAAAAAGTCTCGCTTTTGATCACGATAGATCTCGGAAGCTCTGATGTGGAAGATGTTGAGTATGCACAGGCCAACGGGATAGATGTCATCATCACCGATCACCATTTGCCTCCACCGATCCTCCCGCGCGCTTTCGCGATAGTGAATCCCAAAGTTCCGGGAAGTCAGTATCCGGACCCGATGCTTTGTGGGGCAGGTGTAATGTTCAAACTTGCACAAGGATTTCTCGGGAAGTACGGAGATTTTTTCAATGTAAAGAAAGGCTGGGAGAAGTGGCTTCTAGATATGGCAGGACTTGCTACTCTCTCAGATATGGTGCCGTTGCGGAATGAAAACCGCGTGATCGCAAGCTATGGATTACGTGTGCTTCGCAAATCTCCACGACCGGGCATCCAGATGATGCTTCGCAAGCTCGCCATCAACCAATCGCATCTCACCGAAGACGATGTCGCATTCATGATCACCCCCCGCATCAATGCTGCATCGCGCATGGACTCTCCAATGCGTGCATTTGAACTCCTTTCGACCACAGACGAAACGGAAGCCGGTGTCCTTGTAAATCACCTTGAGAAAATAAACAAAGACCGCAAGGCGCTGGTTGCGCAGATAATGAAGACAGCTTATGCAAGATTGGAAGAACGTGAACTTAGAGATGTCATTGTAATAGGAGATCCTGATTGGAGAGTTGGTGTCCTAGGACTCGTTGCGGGCAAGCTTGTCGAGGAATACAAAAGACCTGCATTTGTGTGGGGGAGAGAGGGTGCAAACGGCAGGGTTCTACTGAAAGGCTCGTGTCGTTCTGACGGTTCCGTAAACATTGTCGAGCTCATGCGAGCGCTTCCGGAGTCTTTCGTTGATGTAGGAGGGCATGAGCTTGCGGGAGGATTTTCAACAACAGATGACAATATTCATTTGCTTGAGGAGAAGTTGTCAGAAGCATATCAGACATATAAGCGTGTGAATGATAAAGTCACAGGCCATGACGCCTTTATTGCACTATCGCAGATTTCAGAAGAAACAAATACAATTTTGGAAAAACTTGCGCCATTTGGCTGTGAGAATCCAAAGCCGATTTTTGCAATCAATGCCGTGACGCTCCTGAGTGCACGACAATTTGGTAAAGAAAAGAATCATTTAGAAATCATTGTCGAAGATGGTGGTAGAAAGAAAAAGGGAATAGCCTTCTTCGCGAGCGAAGAAGGGTTTGGTGTCAAACTCTCTGCTGGCGACAAAGTCTCACTTGTCGGCACACTTGAGAAATCCTATTTTCTCAATCGGCCAGAACTTCGCATGCGGATAATAGATATAACTACCTCTTAACAAAAAACACCCCGTCGCGTCAGGCGCAACGGGGTGTTTTTTTTGTTTTAGAGACTGTCAAAATCAATATCATCAAGCTCACTCAAGAGCCCGTCAAGTTCATCAAGAGCTTCTTGGTCTGTCGACGGAACTGTCGAAGACGTAGTAGTGCTTTTGACGCTGGTAGAATCCTTTGATGCTGTATACGCGCTCGCACCCTGCGAGTTAGTAGTACTTTCTTGTCGATGAGATGATATTTCGTTGTTAGCATTGGATTTCTTTTGGGAAATGAGAATCCCTGCCAAAACGACGACTAGTACGAGTGCAACAATCAATATCATCGCACTTCCATTTTTTGTGTTTTGCATAATATGTGTTGTCGACACAATTGCGCACCGGTCTTTTAATTCAGTGCGCGTACGTGTGTACGATATTTAGTATATCAACTATTCGTCGTCAGCTATAGCTGGATGAGTTTCGTATACAGCAACGAGCTTGTCTTTGATTTCAATCATGATATCTTTCCAGTCGTAGAACGCAATTCTTACGTTTTCCAACTGAGCCTTCAATTCTACTACAGAAGTATCCGCATCAATGAGAGCGACGAGCTCATTTATTTCTGTATTGAGGACAGCGTACTTTGCTTCAGCTTCATTATGGAGAGCCTGAGCAACTGAAATGTCTTTTCCTGCATTTTCCGCACGAGCCATAACGTCATTCATTTTTTCCCACACTATTTCTGCTTTGTCTTGAGCTCCATTTATTTTTGCTTTTGCATCGCTCATTGTATAAGCGCTTGCATTGGCGGCACCTGCTACAAATAGAGAAAGCATAAGTGCGCTACCGATAATAAATTTTTTCATAATATTTTATTTTGATAATTTAATAAGTTATTATTTCCAATACTCCGCTTTTGATATGACTTTTTGTGTATTGTACGTCCTTTTTCATACCGTTGCTTCGATGGGAAATAAGTAGAAAGCTTGCGCTCTCAGTAAATATAACGACAAACAACGCCGTTTGTGACAACAGCTGTCGATGGGTAAGAAAAACAAAATCCCCCTTCGTGGGGGATTTTTTAAAATCGAAATTCTTTAGATAGCTGCGCCTCCAGTATGGAGAGCCTTGAGAGCAGTCATTACTGCCTTTGCGTCTGTTTTCCATTCAAGGAAAGCGGTTTTTGTTGCATCGCGCTCTGCCTTGATTTCCGCAGTCAAACCGCTTGCGTCAGTAACATTTTCAAGTGATGCTTGGAGCGTATCAATACTTGATTGAAATGTCGCAAATGATGAGTCAGCGTCGTTCATGAGAGATTCGACGCTTGAAGTGTCGTATCCTCTTGCGTCAGCTTTGGCGATAGCTGAGTCAAGTTTTGTCATAATTGAAGATGTGCGTGCTTCGCCGTCATTGAGGCGTGTCTTAAATGATCCTACATCAGTCGATGCATGTACAAATCCACCGCTTACAATTATGCTTAATGCTACAAGAGAACCGATTAGTACTTTTTTCATATTTATATGTGTTTTTGCTTATTTAATAAAAAGTTATTGGGACATTCCCAACTAAGGATATAACGCAAGCATTGAAATTTTGTGACATCTGCTACAATACCCTTATGATAACGATATTTACTGACGGATCCTCTAGGGGAAATCCTGGCAAGGGAGGCTGGGGGGCTCTCCTTATTATAGACCAAAAAGTGGTGGAACTAGGCGGGAGAGAGGAGAAAACAACCAACAATAGGATGGAATTGACTGCCATCAAAGAGGTTCTCATGTATGTCGAAGTGCGTAAGGCGGAGGGCGACATAGAATTACACACCGACTCTACGTACGCGCTGAACGGACTCATCGGATGGATGTACGCGTGGGAGAAAAATGGATGGAAGACGAAAACAAATGACGAAGTATTGAATCAGGATATCTGGCGCGAACTCCTCGGGCTTATGTTTCGTCTCAAACAGACACGCCGAGTTGATATTGTGAAAGTCGAAGGTCATGCGGGTGTTGTCGCAAATGAGAGAGTTGACGGTATCGCAACTGCATTTGCTGACAACGAACGAGTGCTCCTCTTTACAGGATCACTCGACGCTTACAAGAAACTTATCGGTGCAGATATTTTTTCACTCGTCCCGACAGCACCAAAAACCAAATCAAAAAGTTCGAGCGCAAAGGCGTATTCGTACGTGAGTCTCGTTGACGGCAAGATTCATACTGACAAAACATGGGCAGAATGCGAGAAGAGGGTGAAAGGGAAGAAAGGCGTTAAGTACAAAAAAGTGTTTACGAAGGATCAGGAAGAGGAACTAGTTTTACAACTTAAAAATAAATAGACATTTGTGGCGGCATATTAAGATTCATTGATTTGCATAATAAGTAAGTAACTTTATGGATAATACAGAAAAGACAAAAATTTTTTGGTCAAAAGGTTTTTTCGCAAAACTATATCGAAGGTTCGCAAGAAAGGTATTTTTTAAAATGCACGAAAAAGTCGCAGAACAAGTCTTGGCGCAAAATCCCGAAGATGTTCTTGATATTGCCTGCGGACCTGGAGATTTTTTACTCTATTTATCTACCCTTTCCCCAAATTTAAATTTAAATGGAACCGACGTAGCCCGTGGAATGGTAAAGTACGCACGCCAAAAACTTGCAGGTCGTGCAAATATTTTTGAATCAAATAGAGTTGATGAATCTTTTTCAGAAAATTCTTTTGACGTTGTTACAATTATGATGGCTTTCCATCATTTTCCAAAAAAGTTAGAAACTTTACAAAATATAAAAAAGTTATTACGTCCTAAAGGCACAATTTTTATTGTTGATGTTATAGCTAAATCGGATCTTCAAAAAAAATTTTGGAACATAGGAGAAAAAGTTATTGGTGTTAGAGGTTATGTGGGACACTATACTGAAAACGATATTAGAGTACTCGCTGCCAAAGCAAACTTAACCTTTTCTACTCTTCGTATCCCACAAATGCCGAACAGGTATATGATTTGTAAATTCACAAAATAGTTTCATAAAAAGACTATAATTGACAAACCTGACAGATGTTAAAGTCGTCAACATACACAATTTTCTCGGCAGTGGAAAATGTGTATGTTTTAGGAAATGAGATAAAAAGTCTGATTTTGCTGTAAAATAATAGACGCATGACTTCACGTCTTCTCTACACAATCATTTTTGGATTCGGAGCGGGGGTGCTCATCCGCTCGTATATCCAAGTTGCGCCAGTATGGCTCATTGTGTTTTTGAGTACGTCATTTCTTTTGATTATTGTATCCTTGTTTTTTAACAAATGGAAAGAGATATCGCTGACGCTCTCGCTTAGTGTCATTGCTCTTATGTTTGGTGTGATCCGAGTTCATCTGAGTGATATGCAAATAGAGAAGCCGTTTGAAGAGATAATCGGAGAGAAAACAAATTTTACCGGTACGATTATTGATGAAGTGGAAAACCGTGAGAGTAATCAGAGATTTGTTTTGGAAGAAAGCAAAACAGAAGCCAAAATACTTGTCACGACAGATTTGTTTCCCAAATACGCATACGGAGATGTTGTAGAAATTTCTGGCACGCTGAAAACACCTGAGAATTTCACGACAGACCAAGGGAAGGAATTTGACTACGTGTCATATCTCGGCAAAGATAGTATTTTCTACACGATGTCATTTGCACATGTCGAGAAGATTGGACATGATGTACCTTCACGATTTCAGGAGATTCTCTTCTCATTCAAAGGAAATCTTGTTGGAAATATAGAAGAAGTTATGCCTCGTCCGGAGAGTACATTCATGCAGGGGATTGCGCTTGGGGGACGATCGGGAATGCCAGCGGACATGCGAAAAGACTTCGTGACGACGGGAACGATTCACATTATTGCTCTTTCGGGTTACAACATTACCGTTGTCGCGGACGGAGTGCAAAAGTTTTTCTCACTCTTCCTCTCTCGTTACGTTTCGCTTGGTGCAGGCGCGTTCGCTGTTATTCTTTTTGTACTCATGACAGGGGCACAAGCAACTGCTGTACGAGCTGGTATCATGGCACTTCTCGCAGTTATCGCTAGAGCGACAGGGCGAGATAATGATATTTCGCGCGCGCTTTTCTTGGCGGGGTTTCTCATGGTGGTGCACAACCCGCTCATCCTTGCACACGATGTATCATTCCAGCTTTCTTTTATTGCAACACTCGGACTTATACATCTGACACCGATTACTGAACTCTGGTTTACTTTTCTTAAGAAATGGAAGTTCGCATGGCTACGCGAGGTGATCGCTACCACTCTCGCTGCTCAGATTGCCGTCTTGCCTTTCATTGTCTACACGATGGGGACACTCTCGCTTATTTCCTTCCCCCTCAATATTCTGATTCTTCCGTTTATTCCTTTTGCGATGTATCTTGGTTTCATAGTCGGTATGTTTGGATTTCTCGGTTCGTGGCTTTCTATGCCATTTGGCTATCTGGGGACAAAGCTTCTAGAGGCAATACTTTCTCTTATAGAGAAAAGTGCAGATGTGCCGTTTGCTCAGATTGAGATCTCACATTTTCCGCTTGCCTTGCTCATCATCCTTTACGGATTGCTCGTATGGGCAGTGATTCGATGGAAGAAACGACACATACTTAGAATTTCATAAGAAAAAACTCAAACAATGTTTGAGTTTTTTCTAAATAGTATATTCTACGCTTTTCTTTTCTTAGTCGTCGTCTTTTTGGACGCTCCCTTTTTTATTGGTGTCATCATTTTGATTGCCTTTTTTGCTTCTGATCCTACCGCCTTTGCTTGAGCGATAATCTTTTTTCCCTTCACAACTACTTTCTTACCTTTCACAACTACTTTTTTTATCTGTGCAACTTTCTTGTTGGCCACAGAAGTAATCTTCTTCCTTGTTGCTTTACCTTTTTTCGTTCCATAGAGATATGCTGCGCCCGCTCCCGCTAGAGCTATGCTTGTACCGATTGCTATTTTTGTTACTTTTTTCATATGCGTCATATTGTTATTAAACTAATAATTATTTTGAGCCCCGTTTTCGTACGGAACCTTTCTTTTTTTTGCTAAAAAAACTGATAAGACCGGAGATGGCTGATCGTGCATGAACAATGTCGTCACGTAGTTCGCCTGCGACATCCTTCGCGTCCTCTGAAATCTCCTTTGCGTCATTCGCAATATCTCGAAGCTTGCGAACGAGTTTGTGAAGTGCGATACCTATGATAAGCATGGCTATCGTCATAACAACGAATCCAATGCTTGCAATCACAAAAAATATATCCATTTTCGCAAATTCATCCATGTTATAGATTCTATCACACATAGCGAATATATCTCTCACGATGTAATGTTCCAAAGCAGGCAGGCAAACATATTTTTCTTCTTGTAAAAATCTGACAGAGAGGTATACTTTCTATTATGGAAACATTTAATGAAATCCCAACAAAAAGATCGTACAAGAGAATATTAAAAGTGAGCGGAATTATCGTGGCGATAGCTGTCGTAGTAATCGTGATTATACTCACATTGCCTTCGAAGGAAGAGAGACTACAGCGTCTCAAAGAAGAACGTCGTTTGGCAAAGCAGGCACAGATGGAGAATGCCGGCGAGAACACGACTCAGGAAGAAATTACTGGGTCGGGAACAACAGCTGGCGCAGGGTCTTCGACAACCACCTCGACGGCCGGATCAGTATCGCAGTCTGAAATATATGGAGTAACGACAAAGACAGATGTCACGTATGGAACTGGCGGATCAACAGCACTCAAACTCGATGTCTATATGCCCTCTGGTGTTTCCTCTCCGACCCCTGCGATTCTCTTCATTCATGGTGGTGGATTTAAGGGTGGAAGCAAAGGTGCAGCGACTGATGATGGGCCCATGCTCGCAAAGCACGGTGTTGCTGTCGTCTCGGTTGATTATCGTCTCTCGGGTACGGCTATTTTCCCAGCTCCACTGTACGATGTCAAAGGCGCGGTCAGATTTGTGAAGGCGCATGCGAGTGAATACAACATTGACCCCAATGCGATCTTCTCACTCGGTGAGTCAGCAGGAGGCGTGCTCGCATCGCTCCTTGGTGTGACAGAAGGAAATGCCACACTTGAGGGTTCTGTAGGAGGCAATCTCGGTTATACCTCCAACGTCGTAGGGGTGATCAATATTTCAGGTTCGTATGTCGCGTCGATTGTCGACACGATGTCTCCGGGTATTAAAAATGCAATTTCCGCGGAAACGGGTTGCGATCCTGTACCAAGCACACAGTGCGAATCCACCTATGAAGCACTCTCTCCAGAAACATATATAAATTCAGGTGATTCTCCATTTATCATTCTCCATGGAGACAAAGACGGCAGTGTCCCAACGATCCAAGCAACAACTCTCGATAGCAAGCTCGGTGCCGTAGGGGTAGCAAGCGAGATCTATGTCGCAAGCGACCTCGCCCACGTCGGCGGACTCTTGTCACGCTATCTCACACAAGTGATTAGTTTCATAAATGCAAATTCATAAAAATATTTTTTGTATAAAACTCCGCACACGAGTGAAGAGTTTTTCTATGTAAAGTTGACTATACGTCTCTTTCTGTTATAGTTCACAAATGGCAAAAGTGCTAAAAAATTCCGTTTATGATATGCGTACTAACAAAGGCGCTACTCAGCAGGATCTTGCAGATGCTGTAGCGGTCACGCGCCAGACTATCATCGCCATCGAAAAGGGGAACTATACGCCATCAGTTGAACTCGCTCTGGCTCTAGCGAGGTATTTCAAATGTTCGGTAGAAGAGTTATTCTATAATTAATACTATGAAACACATCACCCTCAAAGAAATAATCCTGTCACTATTGCTCGTCGTATTCGGCTATATACTACTGAATCCCTTTGGTATGTTTATGCCGGATATGATGCACATGGTAGTGCTCGCTCTCGTAGTAGTCCTCGCAGGGCTTTTCCTTGGACTTGTCGTACATGAACGTGTACATGACGAACGCGAAGTAATCCACCGTGACCGAAGTGGACGAACTGGATACACGCTTGGTATCATTGCACTCTTGCTAGGGATAATAATTCAGACTTTTTCACATGCACTCGACGCCTGGCTCGTGGTGACACTACTTGTCATGGTACTCGGGAAGGTTGTTTCAAGAGTAGGGAGTAGGATGAAGGGGTGACGTTTTTAAAATATATTTAAAAAACAATGTAAAGGGGACTTTACATTGTTTTTTGTTTGGTATATACTTTTTACATAAGTTTAATAGTTTAAATAATAAGCAAAAATATATGAACAAACATAACAAAGGCTTCTCTACTCTTTTAAGCATTTTAATACTCATTCTTGCTATCGGTGGTATTGTGCTTCTCGCAACAAACAAAAACAATCCAAAAAATCAGGAGAATTCTATGATTGCAGGTGACGCTATGACGCAAGATGACAGCGCTATGAAGGGTGATGAAAACTCTATGATGAAAGATGATGGCGATTCTATGATGGCAAGTGACGTTATGGCGAAAGGCGGATATGAGGATTATGCATCAGAAAAACTCGCATTTGCTACCACTGGTCATATTGTACTATTTTTCTATGCACCATGGTGCCCAACATGTCGTTCAGCGGATGCTGACATCACTGGAAAGTTAGAAACCATTCCAACAGATTTACTTATTTTGAAAACTGATTATGATACTTCGACTGATCTCAAGAAAAAATATGGCGTGACCTATCAACATACATTTGTCGAAGTAGATGCAAATGGAGCTATGGTACAAAAATGGAGTGGGGGAGACCTGAGTACTATACTGTCGCATACACAATAATTATATGATGGCATTTATACTTATTTCATTTATTGCAGGTGTACTCACCGTGCTCGCACCCTGTATACTGCCATTACTTCCAGTTATAGTCGGTGGTTCTATTGCCAAAAGTGGCGAAGGGAGGCATAGACCAGTTGTAATTATAATTTCTCTTATTGTTTCTATTGTACTTTTTACTCTCCTCCTCAAGTGGAGTACAGCGTTCATAAATATTCCGCAAAGTGTTTGGACGAGTGCTTCAGGAATAATACTTGTTCTCTTTGCCTTATCTATGATTTTTCCTGGACTTTGGGAGAAGCTTCCTTTTGTTGGGAAGCTTTCTATTGGTGGAAACAAGTTGCTGGGTAAGGGATTTCAGAAGAAAAATCTCGGCGGGGATATACTCATGGGCGCAGCATTAGGTCCAGTATTCTCGTCATGTTCACCAACATACTTTGTAATTTTGGCAACGGTATTGCCTGAGAGTTTTGCACGTGGATTGCTATATCTGGTTGCATACGCAATAGGTTTAGGACTCGCGTTGCTCGTGATATCAGTTTTAGGTCAAAAGATTGTAAATAAACTGGGTGGAGTATCAGATCCTCGTGGATGGTTCAAGCGAAGTATAGGAGTACTTTTTTTGATAGTTGGAGTATTTATTCTAACGGGAATAGATAAAGAAATTGAATCTTCTCTTCTAGATAACGGTGCATACCGCAATCTAGCAAATCTAGAAACGAGACTTCTAACAAAAGAAAATACAGAAAATACCATCATGGTAAACGATGAGGCCGGTATAGCAGAAAGCAATCTTGATGTTAGTTTTGGAGAAAGTTCTGTTTCAAATAGTACAAACAAAACATACATGACTCTCGTCGATAAAGAAAAGAAATATGACAAGTATCATGAGATTGTAAATCCGAGTGGATTTGTAAATACGAGCGGTCTCCCTGTTACTGTTAGTCAATACATCGGTAAAAAAGTAGTACTCATAGATTTTCTCACATACACATGTATAAACTGTATTCGTACCTTTCCGTATTTAAATGATTGGTATACAAAATATGAAGATGATGGATTTGTGATTATAGGTATACATACGCCAGAATTTGCGTTCGAGAAAAATATAGAAAATGTAAAGAATGCTATGGTAGAAGAAGGTATCAAGTTCCCGATAGTTCTCGACAATGATTATGGAACATGGCGAGCATGGGAGAATAATTTCTGGCCACGCAAGTACCTGATCGATGTGGATGGATATGTGGTGTTTGACCACATAGGGGAAGGTCAATACACAGAAACAGAAGTAAAGATAGTTGATGCACTCAACGAATTGCATACACGCATGGGTACGGAGACTGTATCAAAAGGGGTAACACTACCTGAATCGGATCCATTTTCATTGATGCAGAGTCCGGAAGTATATTTTGCATCATATCGAAATAGTAAGTACGTAGATACAGATCTAGGGTCTTGCACCGCACTATCATGTTCGTTTGACTATGATGCATCGAAAATATCTCAAGATAACTTTGCACTCGATGGTGATTGGGACGCAAAGAATGGTGATGAATTTGTTTCTCTCATTAGTAATGTCGGAGGCTTTGGTTTCAAATTCTCCGGAGGAAAGGTATTTATGGTAGCAGAAGCAGACAGTAGTCCAGTTTTGGCGACTGTGTATTTGGATGGAGAAATTATCTCTGACTCACAAAAAGGTGAAAATGTCGCAAGTGGCGGAACTATCACAATAGATGAATCTAAGCTTTATAATCTGATTAATCTGCGTGGTGACAGTGGCGCACATTTACTCGAGGTAAAAACAACAAACGGAACAGGACTTCATATATTTACGCTCACATTTGGTGCCTGATGGCTATAGGCAGTTTTATAAATGCGAATAGCTAAAACTAAACAACCAATCAAAAAACCGCTCTTGTGAGCGGTTTTTTAGTAGTTTCTATTGCCTTGACTTCCTTGTGGGGGGTGGGGTAAAATAGTAGCAATGACACCACAAGAACAAGCATCTAAAATAGAGGAAATATACAATGA
>CAZSFR010000008.1:1342-28133 GCA_964606295.1 uncultured Candidatus Saccharibacteria bacterium | reverse complement strand
ATATTTTTTTCATTTTAGTATGAAATGATAAGTTTGGTCTCGTAATCTTGGAAAACGCATACCAAAAGAGGTGTGTTCATGACTACCATGACTTTCATGATTATATTATACGCTATTTGAGCTTATGGAGGAAGAAAAATACTGTCTTCGGGCAATATTTACGCCTGTGGTTTTTCGAGGTCGTCCTTTGCTTTTTTGATCGCTAGGAGTTGGGACGGATCGGAGGTGATGATCTGCTCTTCGGTATAGGAAGCGATCACTTTGATCGCGACGTGTTTGAGACCAGCGAAAAAGATTCCTTCCCCGACCCCCGACTCGAGGAGGAGGAATTTTTCTTCATCAGTAAGGTTGAACGTCTTTTGAAGTGCATCAATAGTAGACGGAGATTGTTTGAGCAAAATCTGTATAGAAGAGTTGGTAACGATAGGCACTCCGTAAGGGCTTTTCATGAAATCTCCCACGTCTTGCGTGATTGTCGCAAGTCCGAGGTAGTACTTTCTACCTCGTTTTGCGATGGAATAGAGGAATGATGCGGTATCTTCGCTTTTCATCATCCACCACGCTTCGTCAACAACAAGAAGACGTTTGCGGAGATTTTTGCGGACTGCATTCCAGATGTAGTGAGTGACGATGTACATAGCAACAGGCTTGAGTTCGTCCTCCATATCACGGACTGAGAAGACAACAAATTTGCGATTGATGTCGACGTTTGATGGCTGGTTCAAAAATGATGACCATGTGCCACGAGTGAATTTGGTTAGTCTTTGCACAATAGATTCTGTTCCTTCCATTCCAGAGAGCACCATTTCGAAATCTGAAAGTAATGGTGGGTCGATAGTTGAGAAGTCAGAATTTGCGGTGATGTCTTTGATACCGTATGTCTCGCTGATACCTCTATCAATCAGTGCGTCTTCTTCCGGTGTGAGTCCCCCGAGCATAATGCGGAAGAGACCAACAAGGTTGATTGTGTTTTGACGAAGCACATCAGCTCCAGTTTCATCTGCTTGTGGTATAGGCAGATCGAAAGGATTGATATGGTGTTCTGAATTGAGCGAAATGTTGAAGTAACGTCCGCCCACAGCTTCTGCGAGATATTCGTACTCTCGTTCTGGGTCGATCACAATGACTTCTGTGTCGAACATGAGTGTACGAAGTATTTCGAGCTTGGTCGTAAACGATTTTCCAGCACCAGATTTGGCAAATGTAATCGAGTTGTAGTTTTCGAGGGAGAAACGGTCGAAGATGACGAGACCGTTGTTGTGACGGTTCACACCATAGAGAATTCCTTTGTCGCTTGTAAGGTCAAAAGAAACAAAGGGGAAAAGTGAGGAAAGAGGCCCCGAGTTGAGCTTCTGGTGTACTCCCAGTCTATCATCTCCGACAGGAACAACACTCATAAATGCATCTTCCTGTTGAAAAAGTGCGGGCTTCAAATACACTAGTTTAGCATCGAGAATCGACTTCACTTCGTTCTCTGCTTTGTAGAGTTCATCCTCGTTGTCTCCATAGATAGTGATGTACAACCCTACGTCAAAAATCTTTTCTTGTGCCTGCTGGAGATTGTCTCGGAGTTCTTCCAAATCATGATACGCTGTGTCGAGTATCGGATCACGGACCAAGCCTTTGGACTCTCGTGTTGATATCTGACTCTGCACTTCGGCAACTTTCTTTTGGAAGTGTCGGAGAATTGTTGAAGTTTCGATAGGATGAATAAATATAGAAACGTCAAAAATCTTGTCGAGGTTGATAATCGGAGAAAACCAGTTTTCTGTGAGAAAACGCGGGTAAGAGATAACGAAAAAAGTACGCGCAATTTTGTCCCCAAGGTTTACTTCCTTCGGTGTAATTTGGAGCGCTGACGGCGCGATAACATCTTGAAACTCAAGTGTCGCCGCTTTGTAAATTTCCGATGGCAAAATAGGAGCGAGATTGGTCTCTCTTTGTGTCGCTGATTTATTTTTTGGAAGTATTTTGTCTAGGAAGCTCATGATTTTGCTGGTTGTTCTATCTTAACATTTTGTTCTGTCTCTCCTGGGTTGAATACTTTGTAGAAGAGTTCAACAACTTCTTCTGTACCAAGTTGGACAGCCTGAATTCCACCTGAGCGCGCAAGTCCTTGCTGGATAACGCCGATTCTTTGGTCGAGCTGAGAGCGTTTCTCCTCGAACGCAACATCGTCTGCGCTCTGACCCTTTTTTTGCTTTTTTTTGTTGCCGGGAATGAGACTCTCTATGAATCCCCCGCTTTTGTGGGATAGTGGGGCCTGCGTATATGGTACAACGACAAAGAAGTATTTGCGCATGATATTGACCGTGTCAGTAAACTCGCGAATGAAGTCTATGTATTCTCTTGTCTGCATTTTGAGGAGAGGCTCTGTCTGATCCTTCATTCTCTGCTCAAGTGTCAAAAGATATGGTCGGATATCATAACGGCGTGACTGAACAACGATCTGAACAGAAAAATCGAGAGAATTTAAGAATGTTTGAAATTGAGCAATGGTTGCCTGTTGTTCTTCAAACGCCTTCAACGCTAGGTTGATAGAAGAGCACATCATGACTGCCCGCAAACCACCATCCTTCAAAATGATGATGCCGTCTCTGACCTCCTTGATGGGGACAAATTTTTGACTAGGTTTTGCAATGGGAGCCATAGAAAATTAAAAACTGAAGAATAAAAACGAAAAATTGAAAGAACGTTTCACAATGCTATTGTAGCATTTTTTCACTTCGCCTTGTGTTCTTTCGTTTTTCATTCTGATTTTTTATTTAAATCTATGACATCCAGTCCCCACGAAATTTCCTTGAGTTTGCTGTCGGAAAGCCTTGGTACATAGGAAGTAGTCGTATCGACAGGAGTGTCTTTTTTCTCTTCTTTTTTGTTCGCTTCTTTGCGCCAGACGTATAATTTGTCTTTTGTTGTGTATTCAAAAAAAGACTGGACAAGATCAATAAACGGTTTGTTGTTGACCCGATAAAATGTCAATGCAAGTGAAAAAGCGAGGACTGGCAGGATGAAAAATATCGCGACGACATGTGGTAAAAGCTTCCATAGGATAAACGTAAGACCCCCGCCCCCTAAAAGGTAGATGAACTGTTTGAAAGTAAAAGGTCCGAAAATCTTGTCTTCTACTTCGATGAATTGTGGGACTTTGAATTGCATGATGTAATTGTAAGACGGAAAACGAAAAATGTAAAACGACAGATAAAAAATAAAGACTCAGTCACCTCTTCCCTTTCATTGTGAGTATACTTGAGGCAAGAATATTACTGATCTCCTCAAGCTCTTTAAGAAGCTCAGTGCTCACCACTCGTGGAGCTTTGTTTGTGTCACGTAGAATGCTTACCCAAACCTTTGATTCGTTGGCTGATTTGAGTGAATAGTGAAAGAAATTGATAAAATCCTTTTTGAGCTTGCGGCCTTCGCTTCTGTGTAGTTTGCAAGTACGCTTGTACCACTTCGAACAAGTTGTTTGCAGATAATTTCAGCGGTTGAATCATTTTTTATTCCATCAACAAAGCCGATAAGTCTAAGTACAAACGAATAAAGTCTTCTTTTGAATTCAATTTTAAATTAGCGACGATTTACGAAGCCATGTTTTTCATTTCCTCTAGAAGGTCTCTCGGTAAGGGTCAGAAGCTGTTTTTGGTGCTTGAGGGGCATTGTTGATTTGCCCACTCTTGTCCCCTCCTCCCATCGCGGGGAGTGAGTGATCGCTCGCCTCTTTGCCCATACTGAATGCGCCATTTAGTTTGCTTTGGACCAAGTCCTTCATCATATTTGCCTGCACGGTCTGTGTTACAGGAGTGACTGGAGCGCTCTCATTCATATCGATGCCAGATTCTTTGAGGATAGTATCTTCGTGGCTTTGAAGTGTTGGCACAGGTGTCATATCAGTTTGCGGTATTGAAGAAATCGGATTCGAAGCTGAAGCAAACACGGGCGCAGGAGGAATTGTGTTTGTGTCTGGCATCACGCTGGCAGTCGAAACATTCACCGCTGGCGCTTCTCTCTGCGGTGCGGAGTCCTCTATTTCTTCGAACTCTTCATCAAATTCTTGGTTCTCAATAATCTTCATGCGTATTGCCTCGAGGACTTCTTTGTTGATATCAGCAACCAGTGAATCCAAAATTTGCAAAGGAATTTTGGGATCCTTAGCGAGTTCGGCGCGGAAACCATCTGCGTCTTTGAGTCCCAAAATGACATAATTTGTCTCCATGTAGATAGTGTTTGCGGTATCAAGTTGCAACTTGTATTTTGCGTTGATGTCATTGATTTTCTGGTCAACATCGACGTCTGTGATCGCTTCCTGCCATTCATCAGAAAGGTCGTCGAACGCTTTACTTATTTGATCCATTGTTATTTCCATAGTTTTTTATGTTAGCTAATAAAGATTAATGCGCTGTCGAGGCCCCACCCCCACCACCTCCTTTTGGTGTTTTCGGCTTGTGATCTTCGTGATCATCATCATGCTTATCTTTTTTCTTATCATCTTTGCCTATCCTGTCGACCTTGTCCTTTCTGTTCTGATTTTTCTCTCGGAGGTCTTGTATTTTTCCCTCTTTGATGTTTTTCAAATCTTTCACCATACGATCAACTTTCATTTTCTCGCTATTTTTCTGAATAAGTGCGTTCTTATCATTTCCAATCTTTAATCCCTCAATATCGTGTTCAAGCATTTGTGATTGAGCAAGATTCTCTGACAATGCTTTGTCAATATGGTCAGTAAAGCCTCCGACGCTAGGATCTTTCTTGTTCTTGAGAGCAGCAAATCCAGTTTTAAGTGTGTTGTTGATATCTTCCAATCGTTTTGCTTCATCCTCATCTCTTGCGATGGCACCTTCGTAGCTACCCGCTTTTGAGCTTTCTTTTTGGAGCTGTTCAGTGGCTTCGATTTCCGAAGAGCGTGAGCCAGTGCGCCAGAACTGAGCAACGTTCGCAGCTTCTTTGGCTTGACCTTTCCGTGAGAATTTACCAGGTGATCCAGGGAAGGGTTTTTCCATTCCACCGCCCTCTTCTCCGCGATGAACCATCTTCTCAAGATATGCCTTCTTTCTTGCCGTGTTTGCGTCAGCGGTTGTTTCATATATAGGTGGACGACCGTTTTTTTTATTGAAATCTTCCCTGAATTCCCCAAGCTCCTTTGGGGTTAGACTCTTACCTTTTTTATTAGCAGCATCTGCCATTGCCGCTTTCCGTTTTTTTATGTTTTCCGGATTTTTATCCCAAGCTTCCTGTTTCTTCGTCGTACGTTTCTTTGTTGACTCATCGGTTTCTTTGGAATCCATACCCTTCAATTCTTCGCGCATTTTTTTGATTTTCTTGTGATGTTTGCGCTCTGCAATACCAGCAACTCCACCTTTGCCTGCGTCTTTGCCGAACAACACAGAGCCAGTTTTGACTCCCGTTGCGCCGAGGGCTGCCTTGCCGTAGCCAGTATTTCGTAAATCAAAGCTTTGCTTGGCGCCATAGCGACCGACACTTCTCGTGCCTTTTGCAAGTGAACCCAAAACACCACCGCTGGCTTGCATTCTTTTTAGTGTCTCGCTATTTTGAATCACTGAGCCAGCACGCCCAACTGTTTGTCGCATCGCAAATGCGGCACCGCCAGTTGCAGCTCCAAGAGCTGCACCTGCGATAGCTTTGGTTGCCATTTCAGCCCCTTCACAACCCAGCTCTTTTGCTATGTCTTTTGCTTTCCAAAGCATAATGATGATAATGACAAATTGAAGCATGATCCCTGTCATTCGAAGGAAGAAATCGTTTTCTAACTTTTGTGCGCTCAGTATTATCGCCAAGAAATCTGCCTGTATGAGTTGCATGATTAGGAAAATGAAGAAAAGGAAGAGTGGTGCGAAGAAACACCAACAGAGGAAGTTTTTGAGCCAGTTGTCCCAGCCGAATACCTTGAGATGCTTGAGCTTGTGATTGGTGTTGGTGAAAAACGCGAATGGGGCGAAGATCATGGAGAACCAGACATTGACGATACGTAAGGCAAACTGTATTCCTACGGTGAAGAATACCCACGCTGCAGCCAAGTTGACAACAGTACCCATGACATACATAAGGAAGAGCATCGCATGAATTCCGAACTTAGTGGTTCCTTGCTTGAGAGATGACATTGTTTTGGAGTCACCTACAATGTTTTGAACATTGAATCCTTCAGCAATTGCCTCGGAGAGAGCGACTTCCGGTAGATCAGATGCACTGATACCGGAATCGAGTGTTCCCGTCACTTTGATCTGATTATAAAATACTCTTGCCAGTATGTTGGAGCTGTCGAGGACTATCTGGCAAAAGAGAAGGCTGAAATTGATGAGGAGTGCGACGACGACGACGGTCGCGATAGATTTCTTCGCATGCGCATTTTCTATACCGAGTATAATTGATATCGATAGATAGACGAGGATGAGAATGAAAAAGATATTGGAAAAGTCACGAACGAGTTTCCACCCTGTACCAACTAACGTATCTGTTACTTCTCCGTCAGAATCGGTTATGCTTTGTTGATACATTATCGAACTCAGCGACCAGTTCGCCATACCATCAAAAAATTTGCCTGTGACATAGAGTATCCCACTAGAGAGTGGGTATACTGTGTTAGCATACAAAGTCAACAAACATCCGCTGAGACTTAAACCCTCGTTCCACGCCCAACAAAACCATTGGTCGCCGATATCAGATGTTGTAAATGTTGCATTAGGGACGTCATCATAATCACCCTTATCGTCAACAACATCTTGGTCCGACGTAGTAATCTTTTCAAACACATACATCGGAGTTCCTCCATCTGGGCCATTATTGCCATCGACATCACTGACGTCATACGCTCCGAAAAAGGCAAGACTATAGCTTGAGTTTTTGTCGAGCGAGTCTACGTGTAAAGTAAAACTAGTATTACCCTCCTCCTCCTTATAGACATCAATTTTTGGCATTCCATCGGATGACAGCCTAGGCGAATCATAAGCAAAATCTTCATCAAATTTTTTTATCCATACACCAAACTGCATATCGTCGAAGTTGCCTGGGTCAGTAAATTCCATATGATTTTCTGTTATCCTAACAGTAAGGTCAAATGCGTCGCCGGTAATACCAGTGATCTCCGCTGATAGTTCAAGTGTAGGAGATGGTGTTGCATCCTCATCAAATCCAAGAGCGTCAAGAGCGCCAGGATAAGTAAGGCAATTAAAACTGTAAACCTCGTCACAGCCATCTAGTGGCCAATGATTGTCACCAATAAATTCAGTATCGTAATTGCCTGTGTATGCACGTAGCTCAGATGATAGGTTGGTGATACTGATTGGTCCCGTAGGAATTTCTGCTCCAGACGCGACACTTTTTTCAAAGAAAATACTGTATGGCGTCAGGAAAGTTCCCACAACAAGTGTTATGAGTAAAAAGCCTGCCCATTTCCGAGAAACACGTGGATTCATTTACTATTCTATTATAGCAGGTAATAGTTTTTGTGATAGAGACAGAGGCTTTGTGTGTGCAAAAACATGCCACTCTTTGGCCTGTTTTTGCACACACAAACGAGAATTCAGTTGTTTGTCCTAATATGTGTAATCAATGAAGTAGTCAGAGAGTGTGCCGGAATAGAAGTCGCCACAAACTAGCTCTACATCGATCAAACGATAAACATTTTTTTGATTCACGCCCTCCAAATATTCCTGACAATAAAAGTTTTGTTCCTGAGTAATTAACTCTATGGTGTCTGGGAGAAGAACGTGGGTAAATATCACCCAGACGAGTGTAGGGTTATTTAGTGCGTTATCTAGTTCGGTGTCTCCAGGGACTAGAGTTGCGATGTTTTGTCTCTCTGTTTGGCACTGATCTTTCAAAGTATCGATTTTTTCCAAAGTATCAACAAGTGTATCTAGATTCAACTGCGAATCCGCGATTGTCGTTGGGGTAGAAATCTTGGATGTGATGGCCAGATACTGCGGGATGAGTTCTTCTTCAGGAGTTCCTGTGTCCAATTGGACTTTCATGCTATTGAGACGAGCTAGTGTTGAGCTCTTGCCGATAAGAAGATCAAAATATGTTGTACTGGTGAATTTTGTATCAGTGAGGCTCGCCACGAGATCGCCCATTATTGTTGCACTAGGAATATTGCGCTCGATCACCCTAAGTTGCATATTTGTCTTCGCGATACCGTAGTCTGTTTCTAGGGTTGCAAGCGCTGCCTCTGCATCATCTGCGTTGTCGTTATCCTTGTTCGCTTTTCGTACCAGCTTCTGAGTTTCTCTATCGAAAGCTCTATTTGCCCTTTTTTCCCAATCGTAGTTCATTCCCGGTAGACATTCATCAAGATCTTGCATTTTTTCAGGAAGAGTTTGAGTTTTGAGTAATGTCTGTCGCAGAATTTCTACTTCTTCACTTGTGCGTTCAATATCACTCGGTGTTGTTATTTCAACACCACCTGCTCCTCCAATAGTTAATCCGTTTAATTTTGCATGCAAATCAACGACGATATCGGCAGTATTTTGCCAGCTTGTCTCGCCAATAAGAATGTCATCTGCCCCGGATCCACCAAGAGTTAGTCCGTTATAATTCCAGAAATCTTCTGTAATAGTCTCGGCTCCATCAGAAAGTTTGGCAAGTCCTTTGTCGAAAAGTTCATTGAAAAGCGCATCGAAGACTGCAGAGAGACTACTGCCAACAGCAGAGCCGAGTTCTGATTGCGTCCAGTTTGACCCGAGTGCGCTTGTGATTTGATTTGCAACGAGATATCCTGGCGTGCGATCTATCCATTTGTCTTCAGGACAGGTATGAGCAGTATTATATTCTACCAGCCCTGTTGCCTTGTCCGCAATGTATTGCGCTTCGGCTTCTTCGTTTTGGTTGATTGCATCATTTCCAATCTCTGTCGCTATTGACGTTGCGTAGTCAGAGGCGTCATTGTGCAATGCAGTTTCATCCTCATAGGCTGCACCAAAATCAGCGACATATTCGTCGTATGCATCGTTGTACGCATCATCATACGCGAGACTATCATCAAGCGGAGGAATAAATGGTGGATACAAAAATGGCTGTTCTGCCTTACCGACATAGCCTACGGCCGTACATTCTTGTGGAGAAAGGAAGCCAAGTCCCTGCTGTACCTTCGCCTTCACGATTTCTGCGGGTGATTGCTCAGTACCTTCCGTGCGCTTTTCTATTTCTTTTTGTGCCTCATATTGGAATCCCACAGGATTGTTTGCCGGTATGGTTGCCATAGAGAGAAATGCGTCCCAGCCACCGATACTGAAGTCTTCATAAAAGTCTTCGGCGGTTGAACCCGGATGTGTTGCCTCGATTGCTTCGTTGAGTGAATAGCGAGCATTTTGCTCAAATGTCCTCGAGACGCTGTCGATGAGTCCGAAAGCATAATCCTGCCCGAACGGGTATTTGATAGAGTCATAGCCGATCTCGTCTATAAAAGTCTGTACCTGCTGATCACGAATACTGAGGTAGAAGCTCTTTGGATTTTCAAAATAGAGTGGTTTACCCTCGAAACCGCTATTGATCCAGTTGACTGTACTCGTAGTCATCTCTCGCAACGCCGCTTTGGCAATCTCTTTGAGTGTTGCCTCGAGGAGATCGTTAAAGAAGCTTTCTTTTTGAAAAAATTTAGAAAGACTGTCGAAAGTGAGTGCCAAAGACGTGTTTGTGGCAGTAGCAACATCGCTTGGCCCTTCAGCTGACGCAATATTTTTTACCACGTGGTTGTTTATTTTAGAAACAGGCGCTCCTGTGAGGAGGGTGATCAAGATAAGAAAGGAGACTGCATTTTTTAGAATTTTCGGAAGCATGTTTTATGAAATAGATAGCATGTATGTTTGTAATAACAGTATAGCATTACTAATCGCTTCCATGCTCTTTGGGAAGTAAGCGACACCTGAGAGAGTTTTGATAGGGTTTGTTTCTACTACCAAGATCGAACCTATCACCTCACGATGATTTTCTAATGAGTTTATGAGTGAGAGATGTGCTGGCAGAGCATTGTTTGGTACAGGCGCATCGAGTAGTTCGCTGATGATGCCCGCGTATGTCGCTTCTGTTTGAGTTAGCACAGAGAGAGACTGTGCATCTTTTTTCTCAATATATGTTGGAATGACATTGATATATTCTATGGACCCAATATCATAAGCCGTCAGCGCATTGTTTATGGCAGTACTATACGCTGTGTTTGTGAGTTCTCCATCCGCAACAATCGTCAAGTCGGCTTCGGTGTATATCTTTACCTGTGTCCAATCAACAGCTCCGCCGGCATAATTTTCTGCCAATGCCGCGACGCTTTGCTCCGAAAGGTTACCGGACTCACTCAATGCAACTGTTGTGGCAAAAAACTCTCTTGCAAACTGGTCGGTCTCGTTGAGGTTTGAGAATGATGTTGGAGCACCGCCTTTTTTTTCTGCACGCAATAGCTCAATTTCATCTTTGTCGCCAATGCCATCACCGTTAGTATCAGGATTGTTCTTGTTAGTGCCCCAGAGCGCTTCCTCCCAATCTTTGACCCCATCTGCGTCTGTATCCTTTTCGATAAGGTCTGCGTATGTGAGATTTACTTGCAGGTCTTTCACTTTATTATCAGAAGTAAAAACTTTTTGCACAAACTGATTTCCATCGTCTGAGAATCCTATAAGTAAAACAACCAAGACACAACACGCCAAAAGAACGCCGATTTTACCGCTTGGCATGAAACGCTCCAATTTTAGAGGCAAATATCGCACGAGATTATTATACTAAATCTTTTGCCTTAACGCATGTGCAAGGAGAAGCCACGTGTGTAGAGGCACATCTTCGGAGCGCACTTTTGGTGATATCTCGAGGCTCTCGAAAAGTGCTTTCAGATCATTCGTATAGTGTTTTGAGAGATTTCCTAGGAGCATTTTGCGGGGATGGGCAAATCCTGCGTGAAGAACCTCGAAAAAATGCCTTTCGTCGCCGGCGTTCCGCAGATATCCTTCATTTTTGCGAGTCTCAATAGTGATAATGGCCGAATCAACAGTCGGTGGAGGTGAAAACGCTCCCCGCGGGACACGAGACACGATGCGTGGCTCGCCGAATACTTTGACTGAGAGCGACAAAAGGCTTTCTTTGCCGTCTTTTGCAACGATACGTTCTGCGACTTCCCTCTGAACAAGAAGAACCATTTTTTCTGGCTGATTTTGACCGCTCAAGAATTTGCGGATGATGGCTCCTGTAATGTAATAAGGAATGTTGGCGATGAGTTTGTAATCTTTAAGCTGTAAGCTATGAGCTGTAAGGTCTAAAATGTCTGCCTGAATAATTTCGAGCTTTTTGCTTTTTATTTCTTTGGCAAACTTCTCCCCCAAATAGGGAATTAGATCGGTATCTTTCTCCACAACGACGACCTTACCTGCTTCTACAAGGAGAGCTTCTGTCAAAATACCCTTACCGGGGCCGATTTCAAGTACAATATCGTCAACAGTAAGTTTGCCCTCGCGAATGATGTCAGCGAGAGCTTTTTTGGACGTGAGAAAATGTTGTCCTAAGTGTTTTTTTGCTTTCATAACATAGGCAAGACCTGTGTATCAGGGTCCTCGCCATAATTAAACCATGTGAAAATTTCTTTTTCTAAAGTTTTCTCGTTTAGAAAATAACGAGGAAACTTTTGTTTGCTAAGGATAATTTTCTGCACGCGCTTGTCGGTAGCGTAATCAATGAAACTTGAATATGGATACTTTTTCAGATAATCAAAGGCAGTCCTTTTGTTCCTTAACCCATCAATTTTCCAATTTTTTTGATAAAGTTTTATTGGATTTAAGTGAATATAAGAGAATGTGTATTTTAAGTATTTGTCTGTTGAAAGATGTTGAGCTTTAAACTTGCCTTCAAACAAGGAACCGACCCTTTTGTACTTTTTATTAAAGTACATTGAGTAGGCCGTGCTTAGTTTTTGCATAAATTTAGTTATGCCACCCTTCTCGCATTCCGTGAGAAGCAGATGGAAATGATTTGGCATAAGAACGTATGCGCCAATCGCGACCAATTCCTTTTCTCTGTCAAATTGATAAGTATCTTTTACATCGCGCGTTTTTGTGCTGTGGGTTGAATTAGAAATATACAACAATTGCACAAAGCGATTATAATCCGAACGCTCTTTGAAGATGATTTGCTTGCTGTTTCCTCTGTTGTAGATATGATAGTATTCATTTTCTACAAAAGCGCATTTTCTTAGCATAGAAAAAGTATACCATTCTAAAAATACACAGGCAAGGCCTGTGTATTTGGTATAAATTATTCGAGATAAATCCATTTGTCGCCACTCTTGTCTTCTCGGACGAGTCGCCATGTTTGTTCTATGAGGTCATCTGGTATATCAGAAATAAATTCTGATGGAAAATGAATCTCGCGTGCTCCATAAATCGTACGAATGCCTGCGTATGAGAGATAGAGTTTTTCTTTTGCTCGTGTGATTGCGACATACATGAGGCGTCTCTCTTCTTCGCGTTCTTCCTTGGTCACTTTGTCCCCGAAACGTGTGTGCGGGAAAAGATCTTGTTCGAGTCCGGAAACAAAGACGCTCTGAAACTCGAGACCTTTGGACGCGTGCACCGTCATGAGTCTCACGCCTCCGCCGTTTTGCATGAGTGTGTCTTGATCTGATGCGAGTGATGCATGATCAAGGAAGAGAACAAGAGAGTCCTCCTCGCCGTCATGAATATCGTATGCAGTTGCTACTGTCACGAGTTCGCGGACGTTCTCGAGTCGATCTTTGTCATCGTCATCACCATCAAGGAGCATTTTTTCTATACCGCTTTCTACGACAACGAATTTGATAAGGGCGGATGGAGAAAGAAGGGGGATCTGCTCTTTTATTTTTTCGAGAAGTGTAAAGAAATCACTGACCTTTCGTGCAGTTGTCGCAGGCAAAAGGTCATTTTGGCCGGAGAGTATTTTCTCGAGTGTTTTCTCTCCAATACCACGAGCAGGAACATTGATGATGCGTTTGAAATCGAGCATTGATTCGGGATTGAGGGCGCATTTGATGTACGAGAGAATGTCTTTGATTTCTTTTCGTTCAAAGAACCGTGTACCAAGTACTGTATACGGAATATTGGCACGCAAGAACGCTTCTTCCAAGATTCGCGACTGGAAATTGGCACGATATAGGACCGCGATGTCGCTCGGTTTTACACCGTGATCAATAAGCCACGACGCGCTCTCTGTGATGAAATTGGCCTCGACACTTTCATCTAAGCATTCACAGACTACAATCTTATCTCCCTCGAGCCCCCGTGTGAAAAGTATTTTGTCTTTGCGCATTTCATTTTTCTTGATAACTTCGTTTGCCGCCGCAAGGATTGTTTTGGTTGAGCGATAGTTTTCTTCCAGCACGACTACTTTTGCAGCAGGGTAATCTTGTTCGAAATGAAGAATATTTTTGATATTCGCTCCGCGCCAGCTATAAATGTTTTGATCGGTGTCGCCAACAACGCAAATGTTGTCTTCTGGTCCGACGAGTAGGCGCGCTATGCGATACTGAAGTTCGTTTGTATCTTGATATTCATCGACATGCAGGTAGCGGAATCGTGTCTGCCACTTTTTGCGTATGTCTTCATGTCCATCCAACAACAGCCATGTTTTGAGTAACAAATCGTCAAAGTCGAGCGCGTGATCTTTGTGTAGATTTGCTTCGTATAATCTCCAGATGCGAGCAACCATATCTCCAAACGATGAAGATACTTCTCTGCCGTATTCTTCCCATGTATGAGCCTCTCCCTTTTGGCGCGAAATAACGCCACGTATTTTGCGAGCATCGTATTGTTTTGGATCGAAACTAAGTGCTTTCATTGCATCTTTCACGTAGGAAAGACTTTGGGATTCATCTGCAATGGCAAAATGTCTCGGTAGTCCAAGAGTTTCTGCGTGAGCACGGAGTATGTAGACACCGAGGGCGTGAAATGTAGCAAAATATGGACGCGAACGCACGCCACGCGCACCGAGCACCATATCCATACGCTCGCGCATTTCCTTCGCCGCTTTGTTGGTAAAGGTGATTGCCAAGATGCTTTCTGGAGGGATTCCTGTATCAATCAAATGAGCGATGCGATGAATGAGAGTCTTTGTCTTCCCTGCGCCAGCTCCAGCCACAATCAAAAGCGGTCCTTCTGTGTGAGTGACCGCTTCCCTTTGTGCATCGTTGAGTCCTTCGAGGATATCCATGAGGAGAGTATAACACGAAGATAGTTTTCGCTTTTCGAACAGATATTTAGAAGCAAGCAGTGGAATTTTAAATAAATAACATATTTTTCGCGAATAATTTGCTCCTTCTCGGATCGTCGCCTTGCGAAAGACGACAAAAAAAATCCCGCGTGGGATTTTTTTAATCCGAACATATGAATCAATCACTATTTTAGAGAACCAAATATTCATTCGAAAAGCCTGACGGAGCGCGACTGGCGCGAGTTGAGCAATTTCCTAGCAAGAAAATACATATGCTCTTTCGAGTGGATATTTAAAAACTATGTTGTTGTATTATTTCAAGTAGAAAATTATGCGACAGCAAAATACTTGAATTGAAAAAAGAGATTATTACAATTTTGTATTTTTACAGAATTATTCCGCGTACTCTTCAAAGGGATATTTAAAAACTAAGGGAGTTTTTACGCACTCGCAAATTGCATTACTGCGTTTTTAACGACGATGTTGATGTCGGGTACTTTCTTTTCGAGGAAAGCGAAAAACTTTTCCATATCTTGATCTTCGTCGAGATATTTGACCAATGTTTTACAGTCGTCATTTGGTAGCACTTCCATCGCGTGCACGATCATCGTCTGCATAACGCTTTCTCCGACGGATTCAATGAGCTCGAGTTGCATTTCTTCTGGCAAACCCGCGATTCCCAAAGTATCTATTATTGTTTTTTGTATTTTTTTAGGCATGGTGTTGTTTAGATAGATACTTATTGATATTTGTAATCATCAGGAAGATTTTCATACACTGAATTGAGAAGATAATGTGTGAAACTCTCGCCAGCTCCAGGACCCTCACTACCAAGGATACCACCGTTTGCATGAATCGTTTCATAGATCGGGCTTCCATTAAAGTCTTCGACGTTGGCAGGATCATTCATGATATCGAGTACGTCTTGTGCGCTATAGTCTGGACTTGTGAGAAGTGGATAGTCATTTTGGAAATTATCAATTCCTCCAGTCATCTGACCGGTTATATCTTGCGTCCCGAACAATTGGTTCATTCTATCTTCAACGAGATTGTTGAACTCCATGTGACCTTCGGAGTTCAAACTAAAGTCGTTTCCGTATTGGTCTACGAAGTCTTCTGTACTTGTTTCGATGTGGTCAGTTGGATTTGTTGATGTTTCTTGAGTGTTGTTTTGTCCGTCTTGGTTTCCTGCGTCTATTGGTTTATCAAACGCACTATCTGCTGGTGGATAGTCTGATGTTGGATGGTCTGCAGAATTATCGGCGATTTTCCAGTCTCTCTGATCAGTGTTTTGATCACCATGATTATCGGTGTTGTCGTGATCTCCGTCCCCAGCTATCTTCCATTCACGAGTATCTTGATTTGTTCCAGAACCACTGTCTTGTGATCCATCCGAGTCGTTTGAATCGAGGAATCTGCCGTCAAACGGAGATGCGGGAGTAGTATCAATCCCATCATCGAGGACTTGAGGCTCACCTGAAGGATTTTCGAAGACCAATCTTCCGTCTTGATCAATTGAGAGTGTTGCGTGTAGTTCGATGAGAGCGCTCTCATTGCCGTTTCCACCAGCTGCATCAGCGTTCAAATCCCACATACCGTATTCCACTGCGAGTTGCTCTGCTGGTACACTCAACATGTGCGCCACATCGTCAGGTGTGTTCAACGGGTCAATGAGATTGCCTTGATCGTCGAGATAGTGTTCTTCGAGTTTGTCTTGCAGGTCTTCGAACATTGATATTGCGCCTTGTCCCTTTTCTACTTCAACGCTCATTGTAAATTTTTCTATTGGAGCAGGTGGAGTTGGATCACCATCCTTTGGACCAGCTATAGTTTCTGGTTTGTCAGTTTGTTCTTCTGGGGTTGTTACCTTATCACTATCTCCTTCATCCTCTGTCCTATCGACAGCTTCCTCTTCTTTGTCATCTGGATTACCCCCTTCATTTTCAGGAACATAATTGCCGTATAGAGCTTCTGCTCCAAGTTTCGCACCATAACCAGCAGCAAATGCAGCCGCTAAAACGATTGCCTTTTTTGTTGCCTGAGCACCATTTTTGAGTCGTTCGATTTCTTGCATTCGTCTGTCGTATTCACTCGGAGAAACATGTCCTGCTTTGAAATCAGCTTCTAGCGCAAGCATACGTTTGTGCATATTTTCTTCATGTTGCCATTTTCTCGCGAGCAGTCTGTCTACTTGTCGTGCAACAAATGCACCGGCAAGAATACCAATGACTTTTGACGTTATATATGTAGCACCTCCAGTTGCTGCACCCAATCCAGCCATGCCGAGTGTGTAAACGTATTTGACATACTTAAGCGCTTTTCGAGTTGCACCTTTCTTGTCAGACTCGAACGCGTCAACACGCATTTTGTTGATGATTTCCTGTTCGGCTTTGACGTTTTCGATTTTAATAAATTTCTTTTGGAATCTCCCCATGACTTTAACGGCTTCTTGTTCGCTCATACCCTCTCTCATGAGTCGCTCTTTTGTAGCGACAGCGTCGATTGCACCTGCGTAATTCTTTTTTAGGTCTTTTAAGTCCTTGGGCAACATAGCGTCGTCACGAACAAGACCAAGACGCTTGAATGCATTGATTCCCCACTTTTTGAAGCCGTTCATTTTTTCATAGTGTTCTGCGTATTTCGTTGTGTACTCATCTCGAGAAGAAATGAGTTTTTCGTTCAAATGTAATGCACGAGCTCCTTTGAGTTCATCGAAAAGTGCCTTTTGCTCCCCCGCAAACGCACCACGTTTTGCTTCCATGTCAGTTCGTTCTGCTAGCAATGTTTCGCGCTCAGTCAAAAATGCCTCTAGTTCTTTGCGGTCTTCTAGGGATACGTGTTTGAGATCTTTTATAATGTTGCCATCCGCGCCAATAAACTTAGCAAATTTCGCATTCAAATCACGTGTCTTTTCTGCAACACTGAGCTCAGCTTCTTCAAGTGCCGTCTTCTTCGCGAAAAGAACACGTCGTCTCTCACGGTTAGCTACATCATTGGCAAGATTCTTTTTCTCGCTCTTTGTTGTGAGGCCTGCTGTTTTCGCATTCATATTCCAAAAAGATGGATCTGCGATCTGTAAGTCCACGGCAAGCTCACGAAGTTCTTTGTCCCCCGCGTTCCATTCATTTGTTTTCATTTCTAAATGAGCGTAGATAGTATCGTATTGGGCATCTTCTTGTCGCGTTGTGCTCATTTTTTCAGTATGTTCTTTGGCGGCTTTCTTGAGCAGAGCAATCTTAGCCCCCAGGATATCCTGTTCTTCCTTTTTCTTTTTGTATGCCGAAATGATCCCCTCTTTGTTTTCTCTGAGCTCTTTCTTTTTCAGAAGTCCTTCTTCGTGGGTTGAAAGTTTTATCGGAGATTTCTTGAGTTCGCTTGTGAGATGTGCGATTTTCGCAAGGTCTTCAGACGAGCGCCCACGACGCTTTGCTTCCTTCTCTATCGCATCTGCATACTGGAGATACTTTTGCTCATCTGCAGTTCTGTCTTTCTCAGCTTTGACTCGTATTGTTTCTGCTTGCGTGCCGATCAATGCGACTCTCTTATCTAGATCAACATCTGCAAAGCCGATGGCATGATCCTTTTCAAATGCCATTCTCTCGTCATCACTATTCTTTAGCTCTTTTTTTATTTCATCGACGCGTGTTTTCAGTAATGCAAATTCATTTTTGAAGTCCGCAAGCTTTTTGTCTTTAGGAAGTGTACCGCTTTCGAGTATAGCCGTGATTTTGTCCTGTTCGTCAGTTTTTGCTTTCAATTCAGTGAGAAGTGTTGTTGCTTTTTCTTCGGAGCTCTTGCTGTATTCGATAAGCGCCTCCTTCGCCTTGCTTTCTTCTGGATTTGTTTTTTTCTTTGGTTCAGGAGTTTTAGCTGGTTCTGGCGTCGGAGCAATGGGTTCTTTTGTTACAGATGAACTCAAATCGATCCCCCATTCTTTTGCATTCTCTATTTCAATAGCCGAGAAGTCAGTACCATTCTTGATCTTTTCCATCCACCCACCGACTGTTTTCATTTTATCCTCTGCTTCAGTTAAACTCTTTTTTGTTTCGTCGATAGACGCACCTGTCGCCGAATTGCGCGCCTGTGCTTCTTTCAGATCATTCGATATACGCTCGATACTAGCAAGCATTTCCTTCAACTGTTCGTCTTGCGTAGGAGTCTTTTTGGTTATTGCGTCAGGGCCCTTATTTTGTTTTGATCTAGGCATAAAAGTTTGTGTGATTAGTATAGCAAATTATTTGTATAAAAGGCTGAAATATAAAAGCTTTTAAATATGGTTATAATGGTAGTATACTACATTTCTTACCATATGTCAATGTTTATCGTGACTATTTCGCTTGAAAGTTAAGGGATAAAGGCTTGGTTTGGGTCATCTGGCATTATATATATCTTAAAAAAACCTCCATCTGTGAAATGCGGGGTGAGGTACTGATCAAAAATTTCTTGATCAAGATTGATACATCCATATGATTTTCTATTATCCTCAATGGTTTGAGTGTTTAGTGCCCTGGTTCTCTCTACCAATTCCCCGGGATATGTTTCATGCATAGCAAGTAAACCGTCTGTGACATCGACACCATAGATTGTAAATATTCTTCCTTCGTAAATTGCGTCGATAGGCCTAGGACTATAGTTGAATTCATATTCTCCCATGGGCGTAGTAGCATGAGCACCAGGATGATCTGAATTTACATCTGCGCGATTTTGTGTTTCGCCTTTCGCCGCACCGAGTAATACCGGAAAGCAAGCGATAAGAGTATTGTCAGCGTTCATGACATATTGTTTGGCGGTTTGTTTGTCGATAATTATGTACGCTTTGTTGTTGTACTCTAACTCGTCAGTGTCATTGTACGTATAAATTCCAGCACACAAGTCCAAATATACCTGTTTGCCTTGTACTGAAAGCGAATCGTAGACTCCCATATCGACAACATTTTCTTGTATGTATTCTCTGTCGAATTTTGCATTTGCTTCTGTCGACATATCAACTTGTATGCTTGATCCACCTTTCTCCATCGAAGGTTCCGCACTCGCGATGCTTGAAAGTGTAAATGTCATGATCATCACACCTTTGCGCATTATCTGCTTTCCTGATTCGGTGAAGATATTTTTCTTGATGCGGGATTTTACACCGTCGAAAACTCCGGCTATTTTATTCTTGAGCCACTCCGTTTTCTCTTTGAGTGAGATTTTGTTTTTACCAAGCTCCTGCTGTGCTACAGGAAGAAGCATCGCTTCATTTTCTACGAAGAATTCCTTAACGAGTCCGCTGATTTGTTCTTTGCAGTCAGTCGTGGCAAGTTCTGCCGAATTCGTGATAACGAGCGAGCCTGGCTCTTCTTCAGTTATTTCTATATGAATCGGAGATTCGATGACAACAATTTCCTCTTTGTTTTGAGGCACTTCCTCTTGGGGTGGTTCCGTGAGGCTCTCCTCGTCATTGTTTGTGAGAACAGTTTCATTTGGTGTTTCTACAACGTTATTTTCCTCCACCGCATTTTTGGGTTTTTTACTGCGGTTCTTTTTTTCTTTTTTTACAATAGGAACAACGGGCTCTTTTTTAATGGCTGGTATTTCGGACAAGATTATCTCAGGAAGAACAGGAGCAGTGGAGATTTCCGGCACTATTGCTATTTTCTCTTGATCGGTAGGTATTTCTTCTTGAATATCCTCAGCTTTATCTGTATCTATCGCCAGAGCACTCCCTTCGTCATAGATAGGTGTTTCCGAAAGAGTCTTTTGATTGGGCGCAGATTTCTCTTCTGTTATAGATTTTTCTATATCAAGATTTTCCTCCATCACAGATTCCTCGACTTCTTGTGTTCCCGCCACTTCCTCAATGTTTGAGATGTCATCAGGAATCCTTGCTTCTGTTTCATTTACAATTTCTTCTTTTTGCATCTCCGCCGGAGGCACTTCCTTCGCTTCGCTTTCCAAGAGTTCAGCCTCCTTCGTCTTGGATTTTTTGATTTGGTCCTGTATCTTTTGAGCCCTTTTTCTAAGCGTAGTCACACTGCCTTCTAGTGTTTTAACTACTTTTTTATCATTGTTCAATTTGTCCACAGCAGTCTTGAGTTTTGCCTTCAGACTAACAGTCTCGTTTTTCAAAGCATCCATATATACACGAAGAGAGGCCACCATTTTGGCATTTTCAGGAGAGATGTTTGTTTTTTCTATTTCCTTCATATGGAGATTTAGTTCTGATCTAATCCTGCAAGTGGCCCGCGCACGCGATTGGGCGTTGTTTCATAGGGATTCTCAAATCGAAATGCTTCGTATGGGTTGTCAGGAAGTATGTATATCATATAACTTTCTTTATCGTCGTCAAAGTATGGTGCAATATATTGATCAAAATCTTTTTCCAATATGTTCGTACATGTCCACGACTGTTTGTTGTCTGTTGGTGTTGCTGAATAGAGAGATTCCACTCTGTCTTGGAAATTCTGCGGATTCATATTTGCTGTTCGGTGCATGCCCATGTACACACCATTTTCATTTGTCGTATTTTTGAGAATGAAAAACTTTCCGCCGTAGACATCGAGATCATGATCCGCTATCAAATCTGGGTTGCGAGTCATTTCGTACATTCCTTGCGGAGTGGTTGCGCCTGGTCCTGGGTATTTGGTATCCAGTGACGATGTGTGAAGCGATTCACCACTTGCTGCACCGAAAAGTGCAGGAAAACTCTTGACCATAACATTGTCAGCACTGACCACATAGACAGTCGCTGTATACTTGTCTGCAATGATATACGATTTGTGATCTTCTTTCTTTTCCCCGAACGCTTCAAAGCGATAGATTGCCTTGCCATTCTCGGGCAACGAGTTGTAGAAATCGAAATCTGCAATGACTGGAGCCGTCTCATTTTTTGTATTGTCACGAGTCTCTTCCTCTAGTTGCCACTCCTTAAATTCTTGATTGTCCGTCATAGGTTCGAAAACACCACCAGTATCTTTTGGCGTTGCAAGAAGCAAAGACGTGATGACTATCCCCTTTTTCAGAAGACTGCCTGATATTTTGGGAATGATCTTCTTGAGCTTTTTACTCATGTTTGCGCCAGAGAGATTCGCAGACACTTTCTGTTTGAGCCACGAAATCTTGCCAAGCTTCTTCGAGTTCTTCTCGTCCTCCTCCATAGCATCAAAGAGAATATCTGCGAATTCATCAAACTCTTGATCGACGGCATCATCGACGAATTCTTTGGAAGACACAACTTCAATCTCGTTAGCTTCCGCAACGTCGAGATTGTCGCTCGCATCTTTTTCACTCTGTAGTTCTACCGCCCTCTCTTTGAGTACATCGAATTCGAGTCTGAGCACATCAATACGCTTTTGATCCTCAGCCTGTTTTTTTTCTTGCTCCGCAAGCTTCACTTTGAGTCCATCGGTTTGCTCGACCAAAACTCCCATGTATGATGTGAGCGATTTCAACAGTTCTTCATTTGCTGGTGTCAGTGTTTCGGTTGCCATAGGGTATGGAGAAGTATCTCTATCATATATCTTTTTTCATTACTGACAAAATAGGATACTCTAATAATATTGGGTTCTGTTGACATGCACAAAAAGTCCTGATATAGTTGCGCCGAACATAGAAACTAATTTCTTAAAAAAAAGAAAGTATGAAAATAAAAATTTTTTTAATGCCAGTAGGCATTGCTTTTGTTACACAGACAGAGGCGCAAACCATCAAATCAGCTGACGACAGCTGGTTTGTCATTGAAGCACACGATGTAACATCGTTTGCTAGAGATCTACAAGCAGATGTTATAGAAAAGAGTATTCATCTCGTTGAATACCGTGCTTCGCAATTAGTAATCAAAAACGGGGACACAACATTCGTTCCCGGAAAGATGGTTTCTATATTCCCGGAAGAATCCGAAGAGTTTGAAAATTATATAGCTGAAAAGGGTGTGGTGCATATTCTTGCACCAAACGTAACATACAGTTATGGAAAGATGAAAAAGGGATTCAAGGTAAACATGATTACCCACTACGGCCCGCCTGTTCTCGACACTCTATTATATAGAGTAACACCCATACACGACAAGCGGTCATTTGGTTACATACCAGCCGGCAAGACTATTGTCTATCCTGTCACTATGAAAATATGGCGAAACGTTTTCGGACAATTCTTTTTCAAGAATGTTTATCAAACAGGAATGGTTGTCGCAAAAGCCGACAGCACAAAACTCAACGATAGTCTGAAAGTGGGAGCTGTTGTTCTCAAAACGGAAATAATCACGTTCGAAAAGGAGGAAGACCTTACCCTTTTGATGTACGGAAAGCCTGTGAAGCTGGAGTATGACCGAATGTATTTATCAGAAAAGGAGATGACGGTTCCAGGGTCTGACCAGACTTTCACGATAAAGGCAGACAAGCAAGAGGCTTCTCGCAGAGCGAATCTGTGGGTGAGCACGAGCGTGATAGGCGTCATGCCGATCGTGCTTTCGCAAACTACTGATGCGTCTCTACACAATATTGTTCCCGAAGTAGTATCTGTCGTGAATACTGAAACAGAAAAGGAAGTATACAAATTGCCCGTCGCGATAGCTAATGATGACTCAATGTATGTGAGTTTTTTTGAAAATAGGAAAATGACTCCTATTGAACAAAAGAATCAAGACCTCGCTGATAATGCACCAGAGATTTACAATATCTCTGATGGTATGAGATTTGACCCTGTGCAATCGGCGACAGTAATAAATTGGGAAGAGGTTCCAGATGCGTCTTTTTACAGCGTGCATATACTTGCAAACGACAGTATAACGAGCAGGAATAGCCTATTTCCTGAAGTAGAAGAGACACATTTTTTGTTTCAACTACTTCGACCCGGAGTTGTGTATGCTGTGACTGTGACAGCATATGGTGTCACCGGAGATGTATTGAAAGTATATAGTACGTCATTCTCCATGACGTCTAAATAATTTTTATTTTTTCTAATCCCTCCGCCCATTAAATACGGGCGGAGTTTTTTATTCCACTACTTCGTCTTCAGCGTGATCTTGCCTTTCGTGACTGTGCCGTCAGGGTTCATCTTTGCAGGAACGACGTCGAGGTCAGAGAGTTGCATGCCTTTCGTCCAGACGACGTTTTTGATATCAAACAGGCTATCGAAATAGTAAATAAAATCTTTTCTATTGCCTGTCGAGTACTTCCAGTCATCGTTGGTAGGAACTATTTCCTTTGTCTTATTGTTGATAGCAAACAATTTCTCAACCGCGCCTCTCTTTTCTCCCATTATTATGTTGCTTTGATATATCTTGAATTTTTCAACATCAGCCGTATCCCATGAAGTCAAAATATCTTCAGCGGAAGTAGAGGAGGTACTGACTGGTTCAATAACCGTATCAGGGGTATTCTTTGTATCATTTGGGTCAACAGTATCCGCGACAGTTTTTTTACTTTTTCTACTACTCGGAGCCTTCTTCACTTTCTCAGCTTTCTTTTTTGTAACTTTGGCTGTACCTTCTGTGAGTGCAATAACATTTGCCCTCCAATTTGTTGCTGAGTAGTCTCCTGTTTTGTTGACAACACCAGTCGGATAAAATCCCGTCTTTTGTTGTACCCATTCAGTTTCTTCAAGATCAGTTGTGTGTCTATTTTCTTTTTCTACAAACCAAGACTCATATTCTGCGACAGTGTTAATATCGAAAATTACCTCTCTGTCTGGATTTGGAACGAGTTTACCATCCGCGTCTCTATCTTTCAAATACCTATCGCCTCCAACCGCCATTTCCCCGAATTGGTCTAGATATTTTGCTGGAATTTTGAAGTTTTTGTTGAGAAGATTTTGAATTTCAGTGATTTTATCCGAATATTCCATCTTTCCTTTTTTTCCGACATCTCCTTTGACAAGCCAGTTTCCTGTATACCCGAAAAATGGATACCACTCACCCTGATTTTTTCCACTAGTTTCTGCGCTTGATATATAAAATGGAAGATAAAATTCTCCAACCTTCGCGATAGTAAACATTCTTCCCTGTATCGCACGGAATAAATATTTTCCCTCTCGAGCCAAGAGAGTTCCTTGTAGTTCAGGATTATTAATATAGACTTCATGATCTTCACCCTTAAATTGTTCTACAATTTCTGAAGGCAGTTTTGCAATTTCAATCTTTCCTGAATCAATATGTCCTTCAGGTGAGTTTAATTTCCTGTCTGAAAGGTTTGAGTCAACATCTGCTTCCATTTCTTTATCATTTTCTATATTTTTCTCGTCATCAACAACCGGTTCAGTTTCTTCCTCTGCAATTATCGCCTCATATCGCTCACGCATTTCTTTCGCTTCTGCGAGATCGGTCTCAACTGTTTGTATAAATAGCTTCGTCTCGTTCAATGATGCACGCATTTCTTCTGCGACCTTCTTTATCTCTTCGGGTGTGTCTTCCGCACCAGAGAGTTTTCCATGCGCTGTCTCGATGAGCGCGAGTGCTTTCGCAACCTTCTCCTCGCGGACTTTGTCGCCAGAATCCTTTGCGTCTCTGAGCAATCTCTTGAGTCCGAATCCCATGCGAGTGAGCTTCTCTTCGGGGAGATTTTCGTAAGCATGTTCTTCTATGAGACCCATCGCTTTCAAGAGCTCTTCTTTTTTGATCTTGATTGGATTTTTTTGTATGAAATAATTTTGTTGTATTTCGCGCGTCGCATTTTTTTTCATTTCCGCAAAAACTCTCGGGTCGGTTTTGCTTTTCAAGAACCTCTCTTTTGTGTTTTTGCGGTAGATTACTTCGTCAAGCCCTTTTGGATCGACGAAATTCGCCGCAGAATAAACAATCATCTTACCGCGTATCAACTTCATTCCCGGAATTTTATCTTTGATGCTATTGAAATATGGTGTAATGTCTTTGGTTGATGTAAGGAAGAATCCACCTCCGTTTTCCCAGAATTTTATAAATGTTTGTATGCCAAGTGCTTTGACGACGAGTCCGCCTTCTGCGGCATTGTTTGTATCCTTTACGCTACCATCCGGATATGTTTTGGATTTGACTGTGTTGAATGAAATGATTCCAAGCTCATCTTTGTATGAAGTGATTCCTTCAACGATTGCCTCGATTTCTCCAGCAGCAACGAGGTCTCTGGAGTACTCTAAATGCTTCTTTTGTGCTTCGGCGATATCGCTAAGTTTTCTGCTCTCTATTGTTCCGTCCTGCTTTTTTTTCTCTATCATTATTGAGTCGAGTTCTGCGTCAGTAAATGCTGTATCGGGATCTTTCCCTTCTTTGAAAAACTCTATCATTCTTTCTCGAGGAATAACCTTCATCAGTCCACGGGGTGTCTTCCAGAACTTTTCTCTCAAGTCCTCTTTGGTCAGGTCAAACGAATAATTGTCATACTCTGTATTAAATTTCGTATACGCTTCCATCCATGGCTCAGGCTTGATCATGCCGAGTTTTTTCAAAAGTTCGAGGGTGAGCTCTCCGCCAGAGGTATTCTCGGAGAGCAATTTTGCAACGTGATGGTCGATGATGATGTTTGTCGCGCCAGTTTTGGCATCGAAATTGATAGAGACGCCCTTTTTGCCACCAGTATCAATGTGGAGGAATACTTTTCCCCAATCCTCCACTGTTCTCTTGTATTGTTCACCCTTTTGGACGAACGTTGTTTTGCCATGTTGAATGCCCGCGTGTGCGCTACCGGCAACTTCTTGATATGTCAGGCCGTACTTTTTCTTTGTTTGCGCCATTTGAAGAAACAAATTTGCTGTATGCGCGTCCTGATCTGTGCCCGCCGACATCATTTTGTTGCCGTCTTTGTCATATATTGCTTCTCGAGTCATTGGGTCACGAGCATCGCTACCGTGAACAACAACGTCATCAATACCGTTTTCAAAAAAACGTTTTATCTTGTCGAGCTGAAATTGTTTGAATCCCTCAACATCTTTCTTTGGATCACCCTTGAAACCCTCTTTGGCAATAAGGATATTTTCGTCTAGTCTGGCTCCTTCTGCTTCTCGGTCAGCCTCGTTCAATATTTCTTGCATGTCGACGAGCTTATCCTCGATAAGAATCTTTGCTTCTTTGAGTTTCGCAAACTGAGGATCCTTTATATTTTTTAAACGCTCGTTAACAATCGCAAGCTTCTGCCTTAATTCGTAAAATTCATCCTCTTTCGTTTTGAATTCTTTTTGTAAATTTTCTAGTGTAGACATATTTTATATTCCAAGATCATCGAGTAAATTTTTTATTTTTTCATCCTTTTCATTAACAGATTTCGTTTCGAATTTTTTAGGTTGTATCGCTTTGACAACTTCTTTTCTATTTTTCTTTGATCTTGGAGCATCCTTCTTGGGGACTACATCTATTTCCTTGAGTACATCAGTGAGTCTCTCGTTTTGGGAAATGTTCATTTTTGACTCCTCTTCTGTCGTCTTTGTTATCTGCTTCAACTTTTCAAAAAATACTTCATTGCCTTTGCGTTTGATTTTGTCTGTATGAGTCCATTTCCGTACCGGCTTACCGTCTATGATTCGCTCAAGCAATACCTCATTTTTCTTGTTGCCAACAACTCTGAATTTTTCATTGCCGTACTTTTCGAGCATGACAATGTTTGGGTCTTCGTTGACTGCCTCATCTTTCGTTTTCTTTATTTCAGGCTTTTTTACAGGTTCTACTGGAGGAACA
>CAZSFR010000008.1:0-1242 GCA_964606295.1 uncultured Candidatus Saccharibacteria bacterium | reverse complement strand
CTCATCTTTCGTTTTCTTTATTTCAGGCTTTTTTACAGGTTCTACTGGAGGAACAGTCTCTGGTTTTTTCGGTTTAAAAATATTCACCACGCTCTGAAATACGTTTGGTTTATTTTCGGAAACTGCTTTCGTGAGACCATGCTTCTTCATGAAGCCAGGATTTTGTCTCTCAATATCACGTACCCCAACCTTCTTTTTAAGGATAAGCTTTTTTCCTTCAGGGTTGCGCACGTTTCCGCGTATCTCAACAATGTTCTTTTCTGTATCTATTGAGCCGACTGTCCACATCGTTGTATTTATCTTGTCGAAATCAAATCGTATTTTATCGATTTTTTCTTTTGCAAACTCTTTCTCGAGATCCACTGTCTGAATTTTCGTATTATCTTTGATTGCGTCACGAGCTTGCTCTTCTATGAGATGTCGGAGCTCTTCGTCTCGGGTGAGTTCTTGGGGTGATTGTTTGTTTTCTAAGGATTCATCTTCTGCTGTCTCAAATACTTCATAGCTATTCTTTTTGATACCTTGGTGAAGTAGTTCTCCTTCAGTGTACGTTTTTGATTCCTCCTCATCCTTTTCAGGAAACTGATCAGCGAATGACTCGTCCTGTTCGTCCAGTTTCTTCTGACGCATAAAATCATTTCTGTTTTTCTTTCTCTCCGTCGACTTGCTTGCAAAACGGTCAACACGTTGATTTACAAATGCTTTGGACTTTGACTCGTCAATTTCATATGACGCAGCTGTCACTGTCCCGTTCTCGCTATTTGAAATGAGTCTTCCTTTGTGTGTACTGCCATAATCAGTGACAGGCACAGCACTGCTTTTGTTCTTTTTGTGATCCACTTTTGCTGCAAGTACCTCCAGTTTTCTCATTTTTCTGACCTGAGCTTCTTTGTTCTTGACGACAATCTTGCCGACTCTGAAACCTTCAGCAACTCCTAGGTTGAGTTCGGGGTCAGGAGCAACCTCTTTGAAGTTTGCATGCTCTTCAAAGTGTATCGGCTCCGGTCGCTTGTTAAAATCGATTTTGGGAAGCTGTCCTTTGGTTTTTTCTTCAAGTTTCTTCTTCGTATCCGGATCAGCATTGATAAAGTCTTGCATGAACGCCACGTGTCTTCGTGGCTGGTTTGACACCCTTTTTGCAACTTTCTCTTTTTTTAATATTGTGAGTTTAGGCTTTTTATTATCGAGATTCATGTGAGTCAATTGTAATTCCTTTTTGACATTTCACCAAATTGGAATCTT
>CAZSFR010000007.1:29316-29711 GCA_964606295.1 uncultured Candidatus Saccharibacteria bacterium | reverse complement strand
CACTAGCGGAAATGCCCGAGGCTCAGATGCAAATGCGCTTGACCCTAGTGCGTGCGAGTACGCACGCACTTTGCCCACCCATTCGCGCGCATAAAGACACTCCCTTATTTAGATTTAAAAATCATTACATCTGCAACATACCAGCGAGCATATCTTTCATTACTTCCGATGTGCCAGCCGCCAGTGTAAAAGCTTGAGAGTCAGCAATAACATGTGATAACCAATGAGACTTCAAAAAAGATTCTGCCCCATGAAGATGGGCACATTCTTTTAGAATATCCTGACAAGTTTCGTAAGTAAATATTTTTATCATTACAATATCTTGATCAACTGATTTTCCTTTTGCGAATGAATCACAGGCTGCATATGCAAACTGTCTAGATGCTTCCAGTTTT
>CAZSFR010000007.1:0-29306 GCA_964606295.1 uncultured Candidatus Saccharibacteria bacterium | reverse complement strand
GCATAAAGAGACTCCCTAAAATTAAAGTGATTCAATAAGTTTTTTCACCGATTCAGAATCATAAATATCATAATCACTTTCTGCAATTTTTCTAAAACTTCCTTTACCAAATGTTGTATCAATAAGGTTTGCAAGTTCTACAAGATGTCCCGTTACCTTTGCTCCGATAAGAAAATCCTCAACATCTTTTTTGTCTTTAAAGCGAGAAGTATTACGCTCATATAATTTTTGTGTAAGTAAGTGTACAAGATTTCGTTGTTCTAAATATCCATGTTCTTCGTCATCAAGAATTTGCCCAGTGGAATCGGTTTTTATGAATAAAATTTCATCCATGCTGAAAGAAGGGTTGTATGTTTTTTTGAAAGCTTCTTTGATTATTTCTTGCTTTTGGGCTTCTTCTTTTAGAGTTGGAGTTTCTAATAATTTTGGAAGTAGGTTTATAGCAATAATTTCTGTCAAACCCTCATCAATATTTATTAAGCATGTTTTTCCATCTTTTGTTCCGATTTGTAATCCTCCGCGATACACTCCAATAGATTCTGGCACATTATTAGCATCTACTTCAATTTTAACTGCATTATGAGATTTAGCATGCATCATTTCATGGATAAGAGTAGAGGCAAACACAATATTATTTTCATGTACTCTTTCACTTAGAATAATCATCTGTCCTTGAGGAGTAAATCCTGCATCTATTATGTGTTGGTCTGGTTTTGTAACGAGAAGTTTTTTTTCAAAAAGATGAATGGCTTGTGGTGGCACTTCTAATTTTTCTCTACCATATTTTTGTAAAAGTTCATCGGTGACAGCGTTAGCTGAAAAAATAATCTGATATTGTTCATTTGTTTTCTGAATCTCGTGGGCTAATAATTCTTTTACTGATGCGCCAGAGATATTCTGTTCTTTAAATTGATTATTTAAGGCTCGCGATACACTATCACGATATTCTAATGTGCTTCCAACTACTTTTTGAAATAGTGGTTCCGGTGTCTGTTTTTCTGTATTTTCTTTTTTAAATTCGTTTATATTTTCCATAAAATTATTTCAAAACTCCTCTTTTAATAAGTTCTTGCCTGTATTGTTTAATTACTGGTACTGTTGCCCATAAAGCACTTATATCAACATAATCATCTAATTCATGGCTGGGATTGTTTATATATTTTTCTGGAATACCTATAACTGTTTGATTGTAGTAATCCTCTGGCTTAAAAACTAGATACCCCATTTGTGTTATTGGTTCAATTGTCCCGTAACTGTTCATTTTAGATTTTGGATTATAGATATTATCTATATAAACTCTACCTTTATCATCATAAGCCATAGCAAAAATTAATTCATCACCATCTGGGCTTTCAACTTTGTATTCCTCAATATAAATATTGTTTTTATCATGAGCATTGATGTCAGGTTTTTCGTATTTATTAATATAATTGTCAAAATTTGGTGTCATAGTCTCAGGGAGTTTGGCTTTAAACATTCGCTCAACGTAATCACCGATATTTTTTTTATATGAATCTAAAAAAAATTTAAGCTCTGGCTTCTCGTTACCAATTCTGTCCATTTTGTATAAATTATTTTTCTCAAGCAGTTCTTTTTGTTTAAAATCTCTATTTAGCTTTTCCAGTTCATCTTTTATATTTTTAAATTCTGGTGTAGATTCTAGGGCAGTAAGCCACTTATACAAACCTCCATCTAAGGTAAAGTCATTAAAATGGCCAGCGTGTATTACAAATCTCTCATAAACATACTGGAAATTTTTTATCGCATAATTTTGAAATTGTGCCCACTCTTTATTTTTTAAAGTTTCATAATTCTCCTTAAATTCAAACTCATTTTCATATTTACCACCCTTGCCATCTTTCGCTTGTTTAGGGATATATTCACTATAATGAACATTCTCATTAACCTTCGGTAGTGATTCAATGATTTTATAAATATCTTTATGTAGTTTTGCACTTTGAACATAGTGGTGTAATTTACTATTTTCTTCGCCTTTCATAATATCTCCATTTGCACGTTTCCCTGGATATGACTTCCACTGATGATCCGAGCCAGAATACCGAAAGACTCTTGTCTTCCAAATATCTTTATTGTTTTCATCCTGTACAAATGCGACCACCTGCTCTCTCATGCCAAAAGACACATTTGTGAAAAGAAAATTTTGGTTTTGAATTTCTACTTTCTCACAAATTTTGTCCTTTACATTATTCCAAATATCCTGCAATGATCGTGGTTGCAAGTGAATATTTGATTCAATATTTTTTATTGTTTCCCGTAGGTCAGAGATTTTTTCTAAATTTTCCTCATCTTTTGCTTGAAGAAAAAGCTCATAAACAGAAGTAAGTGTTTTTATGAAATACTTTCCTTGTTCTTCTTTGATTTCTTTTATTGGGCTTGTATTAGAATTTTCCAATTCAATCGGTTTACCAATATGGACATCTTGAATAAGTTTACCTTGAATTTTTTGACCAACCCCGATATCGGAATTTTCCGAAACTGAACGCTTAACAAGAGAAACTTCTTTGCCAGTTTTTAAGCCAAGTTTTTCAATAAGAGGTTCACCGAAATTTCCCTTTTGTTCATTTATATTATTTACAATTTTATTAAATCCATTGTTTTCCATAAATTTATTTTAAAAGTTCGCTACTGGAAATACCCAAAGCTTGAGAGATTTTTTCCAAAGTAGATAAGGTAGGGTTCATTCGGCCATTTTCAATGTTGCTAATATACGCTCTATCAACATTCAAAGCAGACGCAAGGTCTCCTTGCGTCATTTTCTTTTTTGTTCTGATTTTTCGTAGGTTTTGACCTAGTTTTATACCTGATGACATAATTGCAGTATATTACAACTTGCATTCTATTACAATGTGCAATATAATTCACATAGGACATGCCCGCCCCGAATTTCGCCAAAAGAAAACAGATGGAGCAAGCGGAGGATCCCTCCCCAGACCCCTCCTCCTCCGCTTGCGAAATCCGAAAGTAGCCGAGGTTTTGCGGAAACCATATCCCAGAGATAAATGCTTCCGCAAAACCGAGTCCGTATTGTATTAGTCACTTTGTGCTTCGAAAAAAGTTCGAGCAAAGTGTATAATTAGAGCACCAGAAAAATAATGTAGCATGAAGCTACATTATTTTTCTGGTGCCCAGAGAGAGACTCGAACTCTCATGATATTGCTATCAATGGATTTTGAGTCCATCGCGTCTACCATTCCGCCATCTGGGCATTTTAAGTTTCATTATTTAGCAAAGGAAAATACAAACTTATACGCACAGTTATATCACAGATTACTCACAGAATAAAGTTTGGTCAGTTCGCTCACACTTGCTACAATGAACACGTCCACCCACCAACTATTAGCTTTAAACTTTAAACTTTTAACTTAGCTATGCCATCTCATTTCGAAAACTCAATTTTCTGGATCGATGTTGAAAAGATTCATCCAAACCCATACCAGCCACGAAGGGAATTCGACGAGCGCGCATTGAGTGATCTCGCTTCTTCAATTCGCCAGTACGGATTACTCCAACCTCTCACCGTATCACGGCTTGAGAAAGAAACCCCAGAAGGGGGAATGCTGACTGAGTACGAACTTATCGCTGGAGAGCGTCGTTTGCGCGCGTCGAAAATAGCAGGACTTTCTCAAGTACCAGCAATCATCAGGGTTGGTGATGATAATATGACGAAGCTCGAGCTCGCAATCATCGAGAACCTTCAACGCGAAGATCTCAATCCTGTTGACCGCGCCAGAGCTTTCCTTCGTCTTCAAGACGAGTTCCATTTTACTCATGCACAGATTGGACAGAAAGTAGGAAAAAGTCGTGAGTATGTTTCCAACACGCTTCGTCTTATGACGCTTCCGCAAGAGGTAATAGATGCACTCACGCAAGGGAAGATTTCTGAAGGGCACACCCGTCCGATTCTCATGTTGAACGGACGATCAGAAGAACAGATCGTTCTCTTCAAGGAAATCATGTACAAGAAAATGAGTGTTCGTGAGGCAGAAAGAGTTGCCCGTACTATTGCGACAGACCGTGTTCGTAAACCAGAACTCAGGCAAGACCCAGAAGTGCAGGAGATGGAAACCAAACTCGCAGAAGCTCTCGGCACACGTGTGCACATCGAGCGTAAGGAAAACGGTGGCAAAATCACAATAGACTTTTTCTCAAATGAGGATTTACATACGATACTTTCTGTCGTTGAGCATGTCGAAAAGAGAAATCCTCACGAAGCACTTGAAAAATTCGAGGCATCACAGATTAAAGACATTGTACCACCTGTAGAATCGGAGCAATCAATGACTCTACCAGAAGAAATGCAAATGGTAGACGATCGAGCTCCAGTTGAAAAAGAGGAAGACGACGACAATCTCTACGATATAAAGAATTTTTCGCTCTAAGACTATTTTAAGTAGATATTTTATTTCTTTCCGAAGCTCAAAAACTTTTGCAAAAGTGAATGCTCCTTCAAATATGAGTTTATGTGCTTTTTTGCCATTGTTGATTTGGTAAAGTCGAGCCATTTGGAAGACGGTGCAGCATTTTTGCTCGAGATAACATTCACGATGTCGCCTGATTTGAGTGTTGCATAAATTTTCTCAATTTTTCCATTGATCTTTACTTGCGATAGGTGGTCACCGACATCAGAGTGGATGCTGTATGCGAAATCGATTGCTGACGAGCCTTCGGGTAGGTCGATCACGTCGCCTTTGGGAGTGAAGACGAAAATGCGATCAGAAAATGTATCAAGTTTGAGAGACTGCAAGTATTGACTCGGGTCTTGCGTTTCGGCATTTCCAAGTGCTTTGAACTGATTCATCCATTTAAATTTTGGGTCGTTTGGGGATTTAGATTTCTCCATTTGTTGCTTGTACACAACATGAGACGCTACACCGTATTCTGCTTGTGCGTGCATTTCTTTGGTGCGGATCTGGATTTCAGCAATGCTTCCTTCACCAGTAAAAATGGTTGTATGTATGGATTGGTATCCGTTCAATTTTGGAAGAGCAATATAGTCCTTAATGCGCCCAGGAAGAGGGCGCCACATTTGGTGTATGACACCGAGGACGCGGTAACAATCAGCAACATTACTGACAATGACACGAAGCGCAACAAGGTCGTAGATGCGATCCAAATCGAAGTCATATTTTTTGAGCTTCTTCCAAAGTGAGAATTTATGTTTGATGCGAAAGTCTATTTTCTCTACACGGACACGGTTACTTGTGAGTTCCTTTTCGAGTTGCCTATCAATCTTTTCGAGGTAGGATTGGTTGATATGAGCTTTCTCTTTTAGTATTTGAGTTACTTGTTCGTATTCTTTTGGGTAGGCAAAGGGAAACGCCGCATCTTCTATCTCACCGCGAAGTTTTCCTATACCCAAACGGTTTGCAAGCGGAGCATAGACCTCGATAGATTCGAGAGCGATACGCTCGCGCTTTTCAGGTTTGACGAATTCGAGTGTTTCTAAGTTGTGAAGTCGATCAGCGAGCTTGATCATGACGATGCGCACGTCTTTGGCTGAGGCCATGAAAAACTTGCGCAAACTCTCCACGTGTCTCTCCTCGCCGTGATATTTTAACTTACCAAGCTTCGTAACTCCTTCGACGAGAGTTGCGATTTCTTTGCCAAAATTTTTCTCCAGCTCTGTTTCTTTTACTTGAGTATCCTCGACGACATCATGCATAAGTCCGGCCGCAATCGTTGTTGCGTCCATTTCGTATCGCGCCAAGTTTTTGGCAGTAGCAACGACGTGATTGAAGTACGGCTCTCCAGATGCCCTCTTCTGCCCCTCGTGTGCACTTTGAGAGAAATAGAAGGCACGGCTGATAAGATCGATTTCAGCTTTACTGAACTTGTTGTCAGAGAGGGCAGTAATGTCTGCTATTTTGGCATCTGTCATATAGCTATTATGCATGAAATCCTCCGGTGCTCCAAGAGATCATCGACACTCTATTGACAGGGATTGATTTTGTTTAGTATAGTTTTTCTAACTAAAATTCATTTATGAATAGAGAAAAAAAAATCTCACACAAATCAATCCAGACACTCAGAGAGTGGTTGGATGATTCTGAAAAGATCAAATCAGAATGGCCGTCTTTTACGGTAACGTTTTTGATAGGAATGATTGCACTTCTCTATGTGGGCATATTTGCAAACATGAGTCATCCAATCAAGTTGGTAGTAGTATATTCACTTTTAGTCTCTTTCGTTTTTTTGCTTATACAATCGATGCAAGAAGATGATTGCGTAGAGGCAGCTAAAAAAAGTAATAAGATTATTATTTCTGCTATTGAACTTAAAGCAGAAGCGCTACTCAAAAAGAATAGGAACAGATTGGGTGGTACTCACTTGAGTGATTACCTCATGTTTGTCGAAAGTATTATCACGCTACCTGTTCGGGAGCGCCTCCATTTTTTCCGAAACAACAACATCGCAGGAATATTTGCGCATGTGACAAATGAAATAAGGAAAAATGGTACTCAATTCGCAGAGACGTACAATACGTATTCGATCTACGATGAGCCTGCGTCTTCAACGCTTGTAGAAATCAAAGTCGACTACCGAAGTCGACTTGTCCAAATTCTTAAAAATCTGGAGGATTTCAAGGTTGAGGAATCGCAATCTGCAAGGAGTCTCAAGCACGCGCTTGAGGAAGCGCTTGAATAAAATTTTTAATGATAGACCCATATCTCAAAAGGATATGGTTTTTTTATTTATTTAGTTTATCGGGACGATGGTTAAGGCACTTCTTGTTTGAGCAGCGCTCTGGTATTGTCTTTGTCCCTTCCATCATAAGTGACTGACACATCGGGCAGATGTTGCCTGTTGGTTTGGCTTTGATAGCATTTTTGCAATCCGGATAATTTGAGCAAGAATAGAATATGCCGAAGCGTCCACGACGTTCCATCATTTTCCCTTTTTTACATGTTGGACAATCAACGTCAGTCATTTTCTTTTTCTTTTCTTCCTCATCTTCTTTTATGAATTTGCATTTTGGGTAGCGAGAGCATGAGATGAACATGCCGAAACGCCCTTCACGCAAGACAAGTTTTCCACCACCGCTTTTAGAAGGTTCTTTTGCTTTGCCCTTCTTATCAAATCCGCAAAGGGGACATATTTCGCCGATTTCCTTTGGGCCTTCCATTATCTTCCCGTCGATAGTTCGTCCTCCCATACAGGTGGGGAAGTCGCTACAAGAAAGGAATTTGCCGTTTTTGCCGAGCTTCACGATCATTTCTTTGTTGCAGACAGGACAAGGAAATTCTTTTGGTGCGTCACCGAGATTTGTGATCTTGTCCATCTTATCTTTCAGTTTCACTTCCTTCAAAAATGGTCCATAAAAATCTTTGAGAGTTTTTGCGTATTCACGCTTGCCATCAGCGATTTCATCAAGCTCGTCTTCCATCTCTGCGGTAAACGTATCAGATATATAATGTGTGAAATTGCTTTCAAGAAATGTAGAGACGACATCGCCAGTGTCTGTAGGGAAAAGAGTTTTGCCCTCTTTGGTGACATAGCCACGATCCTCAATGGTGCGCATTATAGAAGCATACGTTGACGGTCGTCCGATACCGCGAGCTTCAAGTTCTTTGACCAAACCTGCCTCGGTATAGCGTGATGGTGGCTGAGTTTCTTTTTCAATACTTCGTAGGTCAACGAGTGTCAGCGTGTCGCCGATGGTAACCTTGGGGAGCTCCACATCTTCTCCGCGAGCACCGGTGTCGACAGAGAGCCATCCGGGGAAAAGTACACGTGAGCCATTTGCTCCGAACGAAGGGAGTTTCTCATTTTCTATTTCCGCAACTATTTTTGTTTTCAAGAGTTTTGCATCAACCATTTGTGATGAGACTGCGCGTTCCCATATGAGTGTATAGAGTCTCTTCTGTTCATCAGTCAGACCTGCAGAAAGTTTCTCCACATGTGTCGGACGGATAGCTTCGTGAGCTTCCTGAGCATTTTTGGATTTGGTTTTGTATGTGTGAGCTTCTGCATATTCCTTGCCATACTTTTTGGCAATCAATGCAAGAATCTGATCCTGAGCTTGTTTGGAGAGATTGGTGGAGTCTGTGCGCATGTATGAAATGTGTCCTGCTTCGTAAAGTCTCTGCGCTACTTGCATTGTGCGCGATGGAGAAAAGCCAAGACGAGTACTCGCGACTTGTTGCAGAGTTGATGTTGTAAACGGAGCACGCGGGCTTCTTTTTTGCTCGCTTTCTTTCACGTCAGTGACTTTCCACGTGCCAGCTCTTCCTTTTGTAAGGATTTCTTCTACAAATTTTTTATCACGAGGTTCATCTGCGCACGCGAGCATGAGAGCGTCTTTCTTTGGTGTTCTGGTATCCGCCTCTATCACCCAATATTTTTCTGGGATAAATGCTCGGATTTCGCGCTCGCGTTCCATGATGATACGAAGTGCGGGAGATTGTACGCGTCCAGCGGAGAGGCCGTAGCGCACCTTTTTCCATATAAGTCCCGAGAGGTCATAGCCGACGAGTCTATCGAGGACGCGTCGAGCCTCCTGAGCTTTGACAAGTTTTTCATCGATGTCGCGAGGTTTCTTCAGCGCTTCTTCGATTGCTTCTTTTGTTATTTCATGGAAAGTCACTCTCTTTATCGGAGCTTTTACTTTTTTGTCATGATCCAGTATTTGTTTGATGTGCCAAGAAATAGCTTCACCTTCTCGGTCGGGGTCAGTGGCGAGTATGATGCTGTCAGCCTTCTTCGCGAGAGTTTGGAGTTCGTGAATCACTTTTTCCTTTCCCGCCGAATTTTCGTAGTGGGGAATGAAGCCTCCTTCGATGTCGATTGCAAGCTTGTTGGATTTTGGCAAATCACGAATATGCCCGACTGATGCGCGGACTGTGTATTTTCCATCGAGATACTTCTCGATCGTTTTTGCTTTTGATGGTGATTCGACAATGAGTAGTTGCATAACAGATAACTTGTAACATGTAATCTGTGAAATTCAAAATGACATGTTGGTTAACTAATACTACGGATTCATTTTTTTGGCAAATAAAAAAAGCATCCTCGGATGCTTTCACTCATTTGTTCTCACTATAACCGGATGTCTTCACAGGTTTTCAGAAATATCATGACCTCTTTGTATTCCGGTGTTCCTTCTTTGATAAAAGCTCTTCCTACACGATAGATCCCATCATTATCAATACTCGTAATAGCTCCGCTACACATACTCATCATTAAAAATAAGATGGTATTATCCTTTGGTTTCTGGACGATCACCCGAAATTTTCCTCCAGTCTGATACTTTAGAAATGATTCTTTCCAATAAGGAAAACATTTTCCAGTACCGAAAGGCGGAATAAGCAGCGGTTTGGGAGAAAAACCCTTCCTCTTTCCAAATAGCAAAAGAGATTTCTTTGGTGAGGTCTAATGTTTCCTATTTACTCTGGGCACTTGTTGTTTGCGAGATTGCCATGGATATCATGACAATTCCCATTAAGAATATTTTTTTGCATTTGCTTAGTGAATTTTTTTCAGCACATATTGTTACAAAAGTGGAAATTGGTCAACCGCCCTGTATAGGTTCAATAGCTTGGCACCACCTAGTGTGTAATTAACAACGCGGTCGCTGTCTTAATTATATAAGCACATTTTTAAATTTGGAGAGTTTTCAACTCCGTCTCATTTCGCCTAGTTCCTCTTTGATGAGTCCTTTGATTTCCATCACCGTTAGAAGTGAGTTGCCTTCACTGATGGGAATCTCAAGCGTGCGAAGCAATTCGTCACGCGTCACTGGCTCGCGCAAAATCTCAAGAACTTTTATTTCATCAGAGGAGCAGTCAAGCATTTTGCGAGCGAGGTCTTCCTCATCAGATTTTGGATTGAGTCCCAAAACTTCGAGCAAATTGTTCACGCTCGTGATAGGGGTTGCACCGAGGCGTATTAGCATATGAGGACCTTTGGTTGTCGGAGAAAATATTGAGCCCGGAACTGTGCAGACATCACGGTTGTATTCTGTCGCGAGACGAGAAGTGATGAGTGTGCCGGATTCTTCTTCCGCTTCGATGATGAGCGTTGTTTTCGCGATGCCTGCCATCAATCTGTTTCGCTGGGGGAACGTCCACATCGCAGCTTTTTGTTCGGGTTTGAATTCTGAAACGAGCGCACCTCCTGCGTCGACGATACGTTTTGCAAGATTGAGATTTGCTCTCGGATAGATGGTATCGTGATGCAATCCTGAACCGGGGAACGCTACACAAGGGAGACCTGCGCGGAGAGCCGCCTCGTGTACTATAGTATCCATCCCGAGTGCGAGTCCTGAGACTATGACGACAGGTTGGCCGCGCAATCCTTCGATGAGCATTTCGCATACGTCTTTGCCGTAGCTTGTATACCTTCGACTTCCTACAATGGTAAGATAGACGAATGATTGAGGCGGAAGCGAGCCCACGATGTAGAGTTCTTTTGGTGGTTGAGGAAGTTCGCGTAGTGCTGATGGGATATCCTCTCCTCTTGTTATAGTCATGTCGTAGGGCATATGTTGGTAATTTTATCATTTATTGGTAATATTTCATTATTATAGAGTCACATATATGCTCGACATCAAATTCATAAGAGAAAACAAAGATATAGTAAAAGAAAGTGCTCGCAAAAAGCGTGTGGAGGTTGATATTGACGAACTTCTCGTGCTCGACGAAAAGCGACTCGAACTCATGAAGCGTACAGAGACATTACGAGCTGAACAAAACGCGATGTCTATCCGCATTTCTCCTGAGAAAAACGAAGAGAGGAGAAATCAGATGATTATCGAGATGAAGGCAGTCAAAGATGAATTTGCTATTTTGGAAGATGAGCTCAAGAGTGTCATGGAGAAATTGCAGAAACTCATGCTTGCGATTCCGAACATTCCGTCACCTGACACACCTGAGGGCGCGGACGAATCAGAAAATGTCGTGCTTCGCATGTGGGGAGAGATACCAAAATTTTCGTTCACACCCAAGGAACACTTTGAACTCGGTGAAGCGCTCGACATCATCGATATAGAGACTGCAGGCAAAGTCGCGGGATCACGATTCGCGTATCTGAAGGGCGATTTGGCAAGAATGCAATTTGCAATCGTTCAATATTGTTTCAACGTTCTCACAGACACGACTCTTCTTGAAAGTGTTGCAAAAGAAGCAGGTGCAAATGTAAAAATAAAAGCATTTATTCCTGTTGTGCCACCCGTTTTTGTACGGCCAGTCGTACAAGTCAAAATGGCGCGTTTCATGAAGCCGGAAGATCATTATCTTTTTCCCGACGACGACCTCATGCTCGTCGGCTCTGCAGAACACACGCTTGGACCAATGCACATGGACCAGACTTTCAGCGAAGATGATCTGCCCGTTCGCTACATTGGATATTCAACAGCATTTCGCCGTGAAGCGGGAACGTACGGCAAAGATACAAAAGGAATTCTCCGTGTCCATCAATTCGATAAACTCGAAATGGAAGTTTTTGGCTTGCCAGAGAATTCCATTGAAGAGCAAAACTTCCTCGTTGCGCTCCAAGAATATCTTTTGCGAAGTCTCAAACTCCCGTACCAAGTAATAGCTATATGTACGGGCGACATGGGATTTCCTGACTATCGCCAAATAGATATCAATACGTGGATGCCGGGACAAAACCAATACCGCGAAACGCACACTTCTGATCTCACGGGAGGATTCCAATCACGTCGCCTCAATACACGCGTGAAGCGTGCTGATGGTAAGGCAGAGCCAGTCCATATGAACGATGCAACATTCGTTGCGATAGGAAGACTTTTGATTGCAATCATGGAAAACTATCAAAACGAAGACGGCACTATTACCGTCCCTGATGTCCTCATTCCATTCCTCAATAAAAATAAAATCGGATAATATTATGCAAGAACGCGATGTCGTCAGAGCAGGCAATACTCGTCTTCGTCGTCGTAAGCGCAAGGTTTTTTATCGGAAGTCATTGCTCGTGCTCTTCCTATTTGTTTTCGTCACAGGCGGGCTAATATTTTTGTCGTGGCGACCATTTCTCGCGGTGAAAGAGGTGAGTATAGCAGGAATTCGTGCACTCCCAAAAAGCGATATACAAAGCGACGTCGCGAGTGTCCTTCGAGAAAGATACATTTTTGCTTTTCCAAAAAGTAATATTTTTCTTGTGCCGAAGCGTGATATAGAACGCACGCTTCGCGCAGAGTTCCCTCGCATTGAGACTATTGATGTTTCCATCGACACTCGCCGTATACTCCATGTTGCACTCACAGAAAGAGAGGGTAAATTTTTGTGGTGCGGAGCGACCATGCATTCAGTGGAAGACACCGCTGACTGCTATTATATGGACAGTACTGGACGCATCTTTGACAAGGCTCCGTATTTTTCAGCAGAAAACATTTATTTCACTTTTTATGGAAGTATCACAGATGAGATAGATGGTCAGATTTTGGACGAACATTATTTATCACTTACAGAATTCACAACACTCGAAACATTCATCGAATCTCTGGATAATAGTTCTGTTGCTAGTTTTGCGTGCGAAGAAAAAGAGGACGAGTTTGTGCTCTATCTTGGGAAAACAATGGGTGAAAATATGCCATACATGACATGGAAAAGAAGCGCAGACTTGGCACATCTCAAAAGCAATATTGATTCTGCGCTCGCAACCGAGCCGTTCAAGACCCGATTTCATACAGAGCTCTCCAATCTAGAATACATAGATCTTCGTTTCGAAAACAAAGTTTATTACAAATTCAAACCTACATTTTGATGAATAATTTCTGGGACAAATTACCGAAACCATTTTTTGCATTGGCGCCGATGGCAGACGTGACAGACGCGCCTTTTCGGCGTCTTATAGCCAAATACGGTAAGCCTGACGTGATGTGGACAGAATTCGTCTCTGCTGATGGATTGATGAGTCCCGGACAACAGGCTTTACTCCAAGACCTTTTGTATACAGAAAGCGAGCGTCCGATTGTGGCACAGCTTTTCTCCTCGCACCCAGAGAAAATGCGAGAAGCATCAAAGCTTTGTGCAGAACTCGGTTTCGACGGCGTGGACATCAACATGGGTTGTCCTGATCGCTCTATAGAGAAGCAGGGTTGTGGAGCGGCGATGATTAAAACGCCAGAGATTGCGAAGCAAATTATTCGCTCAGCAAAAGAGGGAATCAAAGATGCGGGGAAAAATATTCCCGTCTCAGTGAAAACTCGTGTTGGATATAACAAAGTAGAAATCGATACGTGGATACCTGCACTTCTCGAAGAAGACATTTCTGCACTTACGATACATGCGCGCACACGCAAAGAGATGTCTCTCGTTCCAGCAGATTGGAATCGTATCAAAGACGTCGTTCGTATTCGAGATAGGATGAAGAAGCAGACTCTTATCATCGGTAACGGCGATGTCACGAGCCTCGAAGACGGCAGGAAGAAAGCACGAGCAACGGGATGTGATGGCGTCATGATCGGGCGAGCAATGTTTGGCAATCCATGGTTCTTTGATCAGAAAAGAAATCTTTCTCAGAGTGCGACATTTTCCATCCCGATACTTTCTCGTCTTCTTCCGCAAAAAATGATTCGTAAAATTGCTGGTGACAAAAAATATTCTGAAAGTGATGTCTCGACGAAAGAAAAGTTGAAAGTACTCGTCGAGCACTGCGCGCTTTTTGAAGAAATCTTGGGTGGTACAAAATCTTTTGCGGTTATGAAGAAGCATTTCAAAGCGTATACGCACGGATTTGCTGGAGCCAAAGAATTGAGGGTTGCACTTATGGATTGTAACGACGCAGGTGCCGTAAGAGTGGTTGTGGAAAACTTCCTTCACAACCATTTGGAGATTTAGGGCAATCTGGTATACTTATGGCACAAGAAGAGGGAAGCGAATAGAAGCATGTTTTGTCGACTGTTTCTGATTGAAGCTCTCTTTGCGGAGACCCCCCAGATGGGGGTCTTTTGTTTTGCGTTAGGTCACAAAATCAAAGTTGTTAAGAACACATACTTCTTGTATTATGAGTCTCATGGAACACACGACTCTCTATCGCAAATACCGCCCTTCAGCTTTTTCGGATATCTTGGGACAAGATCACATCATTGGCGTCCTCGCGAAAAGCGCGAAGGAAAACAAAATCGCTCACGCATATCTCTTCTCTGGTTCACGCGGAACAGGCAAGACGTCTGTCGCGCGTATACTCGCGCGCGAGATCGGCACAAACCCAGAAGATGTCTATGAAATAGACGCCGCATCAAACAGAGGCATCGATGATATACGCGAACTCCGTGAAGCAGTGAATGTGCTTCCGTTCTCATCAACATACAAAGTCTACATCATCGACGAAGTGCACATGCTCACCAAAGAGGCATGGGCTGCGCTCCTCAAAACTGTTGAAGAGCCACCACGACACGTCGTGTTCATACTTGCTACTACCGAGCTCGACAAAGTGCCTGAAACGATAGTGTCGCGCTGTGAGACATATGTATTTCGCAAACCCAACGATGCGATGCTAGCTCTCGAAGCGACGCGCATCGCAAAAAAAGAAGGCTATACATTCGAAAAGGGAGCTCCTGATTTGATTGCGCTTCTCGGCGACGGTTCGTTCCGCGACACAATGAGCATCCTCCAAAAAGTGCTCACGTATGCGAGTGACAAGAAGATCGCGCTTTCAGACGTTGAGGAAATTACTGGCTCGCCAAAAGAAAGTCTCATTCGCGGACTCATCACTGCGCTTTCTCACAATGACATCGAACGAGCGCTCGAAGTCGTGCATTCCCTTGAACAAGAAAACGTGGATATCCGTACATTTACCAAAATCCTCCTTATGAAAATCCGTGCGCTCCTCGTCATGCGCTACGCGCCAAATGCCAAGACGCCACTCCTTGATAACATTGGCGAAGATGAGAAAGTGTTTCTCGGAAGCGCGCTCAAAGAGAGCAAGGGAATATTTACGGCAGGCGTCCTCGAGCAACTCTTGACTGCGTATCAGAAGGAGAAAAACGCTGGTATTCAGGTCTTACCCCTCGAGCTTGCCATTATGGAGATACTTGCCAAAAGTGCCGAACAAGGTTCCTTGGATTGAAAATAATCCGAAAATGAGTTAATCTGCATTGGTATTTCGGGGTATGGTTTAGCTGTAGGAATAAAAAGTCAACTGCTTTACTTTTCATCCGGTTAATAAGAATTTCATTTATTTTGTATAAAGCTGGGATATCGTCTAATGGTAGGACAGAGGCCTTTGAAGCCTTTAATCGAGGTTCGAATCCTTGTATCCCAGCTTTGTACGAAATAAGAAGTAGGGGGCCTTTGAAGCCTTTAATCGAGGTTCGAATCAGTGCCTTCCAGCAACGTATGAACTCTCAAGAACACATCGTTATATTTTCACACGGCTTCGGAGTCAAGAAGGATGACCGAGGATTGCTTTCTGGTCCAGAAGGTATTGCGGAGGCACTTCAACGCGAAGGGATAGAAACAATACTTTTCGATTACAATGAATTGAATGAAGCAGATAATACGATGGTAACAACGCCACTTAGTGCGCAAGCGAAAATACTTGAGAATGTTATTACTGAAACGAGAGAGAAAAATCTTGAAGCAGTGATAGATATTGTCGCTCACTCCCAAGGATGCATTGCCCCAGCAATTCTTTTACCAAAAAATATTCGCAAGATTGTGTTTATTGCGCCGTCTTTTGATGCGGAGATGGAAAGAATGATAGATTATTTCAAAAAATACCCAGAGACAGAAATAAATCTCGATGGCGTGACAAAGCTAGGTCGCTCAGATGGAAGTATCACCTATGTACCAAGTTTATGCTGGATTGATAGGGGAAACACAGAGCCAATTCCGCTGTATAATCAATTATCGAAAATTACTAATTTGAAAATTATTAGAGCAGGTCAAGATCATATACTCGGAGCTATTGAAATGAATGGTCTCAATGAGAAAATAGAAAGTTTTTTGCTTGACGGAAACCATAGTTTTGAAAACGAAGCACGAGAGCCTCTCATTTCGAAAATACGAGAATTGTTGTTATCATAAAATCATGCCACTTATAAAACTTGAATTCGACAATAAAATAGTGAATGAAAATGAAGCCAAGACTCTTGCCGAGGCGATTAAACACATTGTCTCAAGTGCTACAGGCATCAAAGATGTTTTCGTTTACGGTAACAGCGCGGAGATTGGTATAGATATAGCTCCAATAGAAATATTTGTAGAAATGAAAGCATCTTTGATTATGGATCAAGACAAATTGATAGCGGATATCAAATCGCAACTTTCTGTATGGAAAAAGGAGTCAAACTTTTCTCATCCGATCAACCTGACACTTATTCCAATGAATTGGAAGGTGGAGATAGGGATTTAACGTGATAGTTAAATAAAAAATCTCAGGATTATCCTGAGATTTAAATATGTTTGATTAAAAGCTCGAGTCCTTTGTAGTATCGATCTTTTTCCAAATAGATCTTTCCGTTTTCAATTTCGACTTTCCCTTTGTAATCAGTTGTCCACGGAATATGTACGAACATGTTTTTTGTCGACAAATTTTTGTGCAATATCGCATGTGTAGTCAAATATCCCAATGAATTGCATATGAATGCATCAGCATCCAAAGAAAGTTCGGTTGGTATATTGTTCTCACGTAGTATTTTTTCCAGCTCCAGATTTCTTGCAGTTGCAGTCATGTTGTATGGCGAATTTTCTGCAATGTAGACATTCTTCGGCTCAAAACCGATATTGTCTGGATACTTTCCACACATACGATTACGGAAGGTTGTTTCGATACGCATACCTCTGACGCTTGAGTATAAACCTGTGCTTATAATTGCGTACGGTTTCTCCTTCTCGATAACTTTATAAAGTTTGGAAAAAGCACTAAAATAAGTGCATGGAAGGACTACGCCTATAACGGTACGGTCTCCGAATACTTTTCCATGGAAGTCGAGAGTGCTCACTTCTGTAGGGTTGAACTGGTAATTTGCAAATGGCTCAAATCCTGTCAAAATTATTTTTTTCATGATTTTTTGGAGATTTACCTTGATACCACAACGCTGACATTACTTGTCAAATCATTGTTTTTTACATCATTTGTATTTCGAACAATCTGATATAATTGTCCCATGCTTGAAGCTAGAACATTTATCCGGTCACTCGAGGTATCACGCAACATTCTCGCGGAAGAGAAAGCGGTTTTTCGAGGCTGTTATGCGATTCGCGATATTATTTTCTCATCGCGCGATGCCTCGCTACCGCTTGAAAAAGTTTTTCTTCGCCTGCGGATTATCCCCCAAAATATTTGGAGTGAAAAGGATGTTGTTGTCTCTATCAAAGAAACTGAGGTTAAGAAAGTAGGTAAAAACTCAGTTATTCCTATTAGAAAAGAATTTGATACAGAAGAAGAGGCAAAAGCGTTTATCGAAGAGAAGTATGCAAAAAAATTCCAATATGCATTTGAGTTTGACCGAATCGGTTGGCAGTATGATATAGGGGACGATCAAGTAGACCTAGAGGATATCGAAGGACACAAATCAATAGAGTTCAAATCTGAAAGTGAGGAAGGTTTGCAAAGACTACTCGCACTTTTCAGCACGAAAGATGTCATCACGGGTTCGTCGGTCGTGGAGATTAAAAAAATACTACACCTATGAAAACAATCCTCGTCTTTGGAACATTCGACAACTTGCATGACGGACATCATGCTTTTTTGAATTTTGCGAGAAGGCAAGGCGAAAAGCTCGTCGCATCTGTCGCAAATGATGAGACGGTTTTCAAAATGAAAGGAAAATTACCAACTCAAAATATTACACAAAGGATGAAGGCTCTAATTGAATTTGGTTTGGTAGATGAAATTGTTGAGGGAGACAAGACACAAGGGGACTGGAGCGCGATACGCACTTACTCACCAGATGGCATCGTTGTTGGCTATGACCAGACAGCACTGCACGAAGCGCTCGAAAAGCTTAAAATTGAGAAGGGTATGGGGTTCGAGATTATTGTGGCGCCAAGTCACGAAGGGGATAGATTCCACACAAGCTTGCTCCAAGGCAAGTGATGTGTGGTAGAATAAATATATGAAATACATCGCATTTTTTATTTTCTCCCTCAGTTTACTTTCATTTCATGCTCATGCAGAAGTGACGCCTGCGAGTACATCTGAAACTGACAAGATATTTACTGAGATAGACAAAGGGGCAGATTTTGTAGCTGAAAACACACCAGAAGGAGTGAAGACGTTTTTTGGTAAGATGTTCACATCGACAGAAGTATGGCGTATCAAAACAGGAAATGAGTTTGCTGTGAAGCGTGATGAAGCGATGAATAAAACCAGCGTGGGGGATGATTCAAATAATATTTTCATAAACAATGAAGGCAATATAGAAGTAGAGACAGGTATCGGCAGAGTCCTCAATGACCCGCAGAACTACTTTTGGATTTATACTTATGTTGCACTCGTGTTCATATTTCTTAATATATTTATTTTCTACGGGCTGGCAATATTAGTTGTGTTGTTTGTTCTCAAAATTTTAGTCAAGATGTTCACTAGGACAACTTAAGCAAATAAAAATGCGAGGATTTATTGAAATCCCCGCATACTTTAAATTTATTTAGTGAGCAAGAAATGACCGCAGGTCACTCTTGCAAGCTTTCGAGCGTAGTCTTACAATAGCGCCCTCTTTAATTTGTCTCACTCTCTCTCGGCTCAGATGGAGCTTTTCTCCTATATCCTCAAGTGTTTTGGGGTACGAAGCTCCGATGCCGTAAAACAATTTCAAAATTTCAGCCTCTCTCGGGTTTAGAAATTGCTCCAGCATCTTCTCAATTTCTACTTTGAGTGAGTAAGAGTAGCTTAACCCATCGTCAACTCTTTCTTCTTTATTGGGATATATATCAATGAGCGTCGATGCGCCGATATTATCTTCTCCCAAATTTATTGGTGCGTCCAATGACCATGTTGGTTTCGACATGATTAGGATTTCCTCAATATCGTGGTCGGGAATGTTTAACATTTCCGAAAGCTCCTTTGGAGTTGGCTCTCTTTCGAGTTGTTGTTCAAGAAGAGAAGTCATGGTGTTTATTTTTTTACTGGTACCCACTTTGTTTAGTGGGAGTCGAATAATGCTTCCATTTTGTGCAATTGCCAGTATTATGCTTTGGCGAATCCACCAAACTGCATACGAAATGAATTTGAAACCTTTTGTTTCGTCAAACTTTTTCGCAGCCTTTATCATTCCTGAATTTCCTTCGTTGATGAGATCACTCAGAGAAAGGCCTTTGTGCTGATACTGTTTGGCGACACTGACAACAAATCGAAGATTAGCATTTACCAATTTGTTCAGGGCCTTAGTATCACCCTGTCTTATTTTCCTTGCGAGGTCGACTTCATCCTCTATGGATATCATTGGAATTTTTCCTATTTCATTTAGGTATTTTTCCAGTGCTTCATCAGTCCTTTTTGTTATGGACTTTCCTATTATTTTTAATTCCCTCATAGATATTATTATTTTCTTAAAAATACCATGGATATATCAGATTGTCTAGGTCTAGGATATTGCATGTGTTCATATATAATACGCTTATGGTCAAAAGAATTGTTGCGACACTCTTATTACTCATATCATTTTTCATCTTCCCGTACTGGATAACGCTTTCTCTTAGCGTCGCCTTCCTTTTTGTTTTCAAAAATTATTGGGAAGTCATCCTTGTTTTCTTGTTTGCTGATCTCGTGTACAGTATCCCGCAACCGAGATTTTGGAATTTTGAATATTCATTGACAGTTTTTGCTGTTATTTTGTATTTTGTAGTATTTATACTAAGAAAAAACCTTTTAAAACGAGATTGATATGCTGTGGCGACTTTGTAAAAAAAGAAGATTGCGTAGTACTGAGGTTTTCCCCGAGGATATTTTTCTTGATTCCAAAAATCTTCCCGCATTCGACACGCAACAATTTGAAGGACGTCTCGAGCAACCAATCAAAAAAAGTTCCATCGTACTCCTTGGAAGTTTTTTTGTAGCTATCGGAGTGTTGTTCGTGTTGAGGTTGGGTAATTTGCAGTTGATGCACGGAAACGCATATTTCGAAAGAAGTGAAGACAATCGCTACAATCAATTGCCCATGTTTGCTGAACGTGGAATCATCTATGATAGAAATGGGATAGAGCTTGCATGGAACAGGCGAGACGAAGGAGTGGATGTACCGACACGTGCGTATACGCGCGATGGAGGATTTTCGCATATTTTGGGATACGTGAGTTATCCCAAAAAAGATAGAGCTGGATTCTATTGGCAAGAAAATTTCATTGGAAAGTCAGGTGTCGAGAAAAAGTTTAATACTTTGTTGGAAGGTGCAAATGGCGCCAAACTGATCGAGAGAGACGCAACAGGCAATGCTTCGCCCAACAGTACCCTCATCGCACCAGTCTCTGGCGCAAATGTCACACTGACAGTTGACGCAAAGGTGCAAAATGAAATGCACAAAGCAATCGCCGCGCTTTCTGAGAGTGTGGGATATGATGGTGGCGCTGGGGTGATGATGGATATCACAAATGGTGATATCATTGCGCTCACTAGTTATCCTGAATATGACGCAGAAGTACTTTCTCTTGGCAAGAATACGAGTTTGATTGGTGGCTATCGTCACGATAGTCGAAAGCCATATCTCAATCGCGCACTAGGTGGTATCTACACTCCGGGATCGATCATCAAACCGTTTCTCGCTTTGGGAGCTTTGACAGAAGGGATCATAACTCCCGAGAAGCAGATATTGAGTACTGGCTCAATCTCGCTTCAAAGTCCGTATGATCCCAATATTACGTACGTATACAAGGACAACAAAGCTCATGGTTGGGTGGATATGCGTCAGGCTCTCGCTGTTTCTTCGAACGTCTATTTCTATTCGACAGGAGGAGGGTATGCTGATCAGAAAGGGTTGGGTATTCTCAATATTGGCAAATACACACGGCTTTTTGAACTTGATGGACCTACAGGAATAGAGATTGAAGGGGAAAAGACTGGCGTTATTCCAAGTCCAGAATGGAAAGAAAAGAACTTCAAGGGCGATATATGGCGTATCGGTGATACTTATAACACTGCAATCGGGCAATACGGATTTCAAGCGACACCACTTGCGATGGTGCGCTCTGTTGCCGGAGTTGCAAATGATGGTTTGCTTGTAACTCCTCATCTTTTAAAAGATGACACAATCGTCTATCCGACAAAACAAATTACAGAGGTTGCGACCTCATCATATGATGTCGTGCAAGAAGGTATGCGAATGGTGGTGACTGAGGGAACGGGACAGCTTTTAAATTATCTTCCGTTTGATATCGCAGCGAAATCTGGTACAGCTCAGGTTGGTATTTCCAAAAAATACGTCAACGCGTGGATTATAGGATTTTTCCCTTATGAAAATCCGCGTTATGCGTTCGTTTTTCTTATGGAGCGCGGACCGGGCGGTGAAGCTGTTGTTGGAGCGACACGGGCAGCGTTGCCATTTTTCACATGGCTTGCTGAGTATGCGCCAGAATATACGGAATAAATTTCTTTGTAATTTTCACAAATTATGGTATAGTGCTCGCACTATGGATAATGAAGCAAATTACATCAGCAAAGAGAAGAAAGCAGAATTAGAAACAGAGCTCGAAACACTCAAAAGTGTGAAGAGAAAAGAAATTATTGAACAATTGGAATACGCAAAATCTCTCGGAGATTTATCAGAGAATGCGGAATACCATCAAGCGCGCGAAGAACAGTCGAAATTGGAAGACAAAATTTCAACACTCGAAGAAACACTTCGTACAGCAGTTATCATTGGCAAGCACGATACATCATCTGCTGTGTCTGTTGGTTCAGCTGTGACAGTGAAGAAAGCTGGTTCAAAGGAATCTCTTACTTATTTTATTGTCGGACCAGAGGAAGCTGATATGAAAGTAATGCGCATTTCCAACCATTCACCACTTGGTTCAGCTCTCATGGGTAAGCCAAAGGGTACTACTGTCAAAGTGCATACTCCATCTGGAGATTTCGAATATACTATTTCGAATATTGTTTAAATAATGAAAATTCAAAACCATCTGCAAATCGCAGGTGGTTTTTGTTTTGAAAAGAAATTTACTCGCAAGGAATATTTTTGCATATCTTGCTTTGCCGTTGCGTCATCTTTTACTAAAGATGCGCTCCTTCTCGGGCCGTCGCCCTGCAAAAGACGGCAAAACAAGACAATACCCGGGGTCCCAACTAAGCAAAAGACAACAAGCCTCTTACTTTGAAAAACTTGCATAGGAAGGTATAATCGCTTCATGGCAAATATAGAAGAACTCCGAGAAACTAGAATCAAAAAACTTAACTTACTCAAGGGCGCTGGTATGGATCCCTATCCTGCACGCATCACACGCGATATGTCACTGAGTGAACTGCGGGCAGAATTTGAGTCACTCGAATCCGATAAAAAACCTCTCACGATCGCAGGACGTATTATGGCCATACGAGGACAAGGAGCGATACTCTTCGTCGTGCTCGACGATGGCACTGACAGATTTCAAAGCGTATTTAAGAAAGACACGATAGATGAAAAACTTTTCGCACTTTTTACAGACGCTATCGATATTGGAGATTTCATTTCTGTTACAGGAGAATTGTTTACGACAGACAGGGGAGAGAAAAGTGTGCTCGCAACTTCCTGGAGTATAGTTACAAAGTCACTGCTTCCACTTCCTGAAAAATGGCACGGCATCACTGATGACGATGAGAGATACCGTAAACGATATCTCGACCTTCTCATGAATCCGGAGCTCCGAGAAATTTTCCGCAAACGCTCACAGTTTTGGAATGTTATCAGAGAGTATCTGCTATCAAAAAATTTCATAGAAGTCGAAACTCCAGTACTCGAGAACACCACAGGCGGTGCTGACGCGCGACCATTCATCACGCACCATAATGCGCTCGACATACAGATGTATCTGCGTATTTCTGCTGGTGAGTTGTGGCAAAAAAAGCTTCTCGTGGGAGGCATGTCACGCGTGTTTGAGATCGGAAGAATCTTTCGCAACGAAGGCATGTCCGCAGAACATTTGCAGGACTACACACAGCTCGAATACTATATGGCTTACTCGGACTACAAAGAGGGAATGGAGATGACCAAGGAGTTGTATCGATTGATTACAGAGAAAGTTTTTGGCACCACGATTTTCACAATCAAAGAATTTTCAATCGATTTTGCAAAAGAATGGGAAGTGTATGATTTTGTCGAGATAATAAAAAAAGAATACGGAGTAGATGTTTTGGATGAAAATATTGATGCATTGCTCGAGCAAATAGTGGACGCACTGAAGAAACACAAAATCACGTGTGACGCCAAAAATATAAGCGTCGAGCGTGGAGCAGACCTCCTCTGGAAAAAAGTGCGGAAGACAATCGCAGGTCCCGGATTTCTCATCAACGTGCCCGTGTATCTCGAGCCTCTTGCCAAAAAGAATCCAAACAATCCAAAGACAGTCGAGCGCTTCCAAGTCATCCTTGCCGGAAGCGAAATGGGCAAAGGTTTCAGCGAGTTGAATGATCCGACCGATCAGAAGGAAAGATTCATGAAGCAACAAGCGCTTCGTGATGCGGGAGATGATGAAGCACAGATGGCTGATATGGAATTCGTCGAAGCACTTGAACACGGTATGCCACCAGCATTTGGATTCGGACTTTCAGAAAGACTCTTTAGCTTCCTCATGGACAAATCCGTCCGCGAGACGCAACTCTTCCCGCTGATGCGCCCTAAAGAATAGACAAAAAAACTATCAAAGAACAGGCTTACATATGAGCCTGTTTTTTTGATATGCCTGTGGATAACTTACTTGTTCCTTTGTGGGAGAAAGTGGAGTATAATGTATGCAAGTGGGAAAGAGTGGGAAAGACAATTTTCTCACTTTTTCACATAGGGAGTTACATATGCTAATCGGAGAATACACACATACACTTGATGACAAAAACAGAGTCTCACTGCCCGTACGATTCCGCAAGGAAATGGGAAAAAAGATAGTGCTCGCTCCCGGACTCGACAAGTCGATCGCTATGTACACAGAATCAGAATGGAGGAAATTGTCTTTGAAATTGTCAGAGGGCTCGATGTTGCGTTCAGATGATCGCAACTTTAGTCGATTTATTTTTGGAGGCGCAGTTGAAACAGAGGTCGATACTGCAGGTAGAATCTTGATTCCAGATTTCCTCAAGGACCGCGCAGGTTTGAAGGGCAAAGTGTCCATCATTGGTGTGCAGAACCGTGCAGAAATCTGGAATGAAGCGACATGGAAAGAATACAAAAAGTCCGTTGATCGGGAAGCAGATGCGCTTGCTGAGAAACTCGGAAATATTGGTGTTCTTTAGGTTATGGAGCACATTCCAGTACTTTTACACGAGACAATAGACGCTTTAAACATCAAAAACAATTCTGTCGTTTTCGACGGAACGCTCGGGGGAGGCGGGCATGCACTCGAGATTATCACGCGATTTTCTGATATTGCACTTTATATCGGCTGTGACATGGATAATGATGCAATCGAACGAGTAGAAAAGAAATTCGAGAGTATTGCAACTCCACACAAATTTTTCAATACAAATTTTCGAGAGGTCAAGAAGATCATTATCGAAAGTGGACGCATGCATATAGACTGTGCACATTTCGATCTTGGATTGTCGTCCTTTCAACTAGAAGAATCAGGAAGAGGATTTTCGTTTCTACGTGATGAGCCACTCATGATGACGATGCGGACGAACACAGACGGGAAGTCTTTGACCGCTGAAGATATCGTAAACACTCTCGACGCTGAACAGATTGCCGGAATCATATTTCGCTATGGAGATGAGAGATATTCTCGGAGGATTGCCCGCGCTATCGTAGAAGCCCGCAAACGAAAACCTATTACTACTAGTCTCGAACTCGCCAACATTATCGAGCAGGCTGTTCCAAAGAGAGGAAAAAAGAAAGGGATTCATCCGGCAACCAAATCCTTTCAAGCCATCAGAATAGCGGTCAACGATGAACTCGAAAGTGTCGAGGTCGGAGTCAAAGACGCATTCGACATGCTCACGACTGGCGGAAGAATAGCAGTTATTAGTTTCCATAGTCTCGAAGATAGGATTATAAAGCATCTATTTCAAAGTCTCTCCAAAGACGGTAGGGGAAAACTCATTTTTAAAAAACCTCTCACTCCGTCACTTTCAGAAATCAAACATAACCCTCGTTCACGGAGCGCCAAACTTCGAGTCATAGAAAAAATTATATGAAGATAAAAAAGCATTTCAATCAAAAATCTCACGCACTGACACATAACCACCTCTTGCGCAGAAAGCTTTTTGTTGTTGTCGGAGGTTCTTTTGTTGTCATGGTTGTGCTCTATGCATACTTTTTGAGTGTGAATGTGATACATGTTATCGTCAAAGCGTCATATGAGAGAGAGTCTCGCGCTATAATGTCTGAGAAAAGCGTGCTTGAGCGAGTATATCTCGAGAAAATCAAAGGTATATCTTATAGCTACGCAGAAAGTCTCGGCTATATGGAAGTCACCAACACGTACTTTGCTCCACGTAGCGCATATGCGCAGGCGAAGATAAAGGGACGTCATGAACTCTAAGCACTCTCCAATAGGACGAATAAGATTTTTATCTTTTTTAGTATTGTTTCTTGGCAGTCTTTGTATTGTCAAGCTCTTTTTTATTCAAGTAGTCCATAGCGAGAGGTACACCACGCAAGGTGAAGGTCAGTACGTGAGAGAAGCAAAAGATATATTCGATCGAGGAACGGTCTTCTTTGAAAGCAAAGATGGTAACTATGTGTCAGCGGCTACAGTTGTGTCTGGTTACAAAGTTATTATCAATCCAAAATCACTTGTTGATACAGATGCTGGGTATCAAGCACTAAACACGATTGTGCCTGTGGATCGTAAAGAATTCTTTGACAATGCTTCAAAAAATACATCATACAGAGAGGCTGTCATACGCATTGATGATGCGACCGCAAAAAAGGTCAACAGTTTGGGTATTTCTGGTTTATACACGACGCAGATGAAGTGGCGTACATATCCAGGACAAACTATTGCGTCGCACGTGATCGGTTTTATTGGATACAAGGGCGATGATTTGCTTGGACAATACGGCATTGAACGTTCATACGACAAAGTTTTGTCGAGAAAAGATGAGGGAGTGTACGTGAACGCATTTGCAGAAATCTTTTCGCATCTCGGCAAATATATATTCAATGGACGAGGTGATGAAGGTGACTTAGTGTTGACTATCGAACCAACTGTGCAAGGATTTTTGGAAGAACAAGTTGCCACAATACAAGAGAAATGGAATTCAGATGCAGTAGGGGGTATCATCATCGATCCCAAGACAGGAGAGATTCGAGCTATGGCAAGTACACCGAATTTCGATCCAAATACATATCAGAATGTCGAAGATCAGTCACTTTTCCCAAACCCTTTCACAGAGAGTGTTTTTGAACTCGGTTCTGTTATCAAGCCACTCATTGTCTCTGCGGCAATAGATCAGGGATTGATAACTCCTGAAACGACGTTTTATGACCCGGGGCATATCATTATTGAAAAAAGTACAATATACAACTTCGACAAAAAAGGTCGAGGTCAGGTAACGATGCAAGATGTACTAGGGCAATCTCTCAACACTGGTATGGTGCATCTCTCTCTTCTGCTTGGACACGAGCGGATGCGTTCCTATTTGCGTGGTTTTGGTATAGGTGAAAAAACTGGCATAGATTTGCCAGGTGAAATCACTGGACTAACAGCCAATCTAGACAGTCCTCGTGATATCGAATACGCAACTGCATCGTTCGGACAAGGTATTGCCATCACACCTATTGAAGCTGTGCTTTCATTCTCAGCTCTTGCAAACGGAGGCTGTTTGTCTCCTACACCTCATGTTGGCAAAATGATAATTTCATCACACGATAATTCTGAAGAGACACTGGTATATGAAAAAGGAAGTTGTCCAATAAAGCCGGAAACAGCAAATGTCATTACACAAATGCTCGTGACAAATATTGATGAATATTACGCTGAAGGAAAAGAGAGTCTCAAACATTATAGTGTCGCCGCCAAAACAGGAACTGCTCAAATCCCAAACCATGAAGGCCGGGGATATTATGACGACAGACATCTCCACTCCTTCTTCGGCTATTTCCCTGCGAATGATCCAAAGTATTTGGTTTTCTTCTTCAATAGCAATCCCAAGCAGATCAAGTATGCGTCACAGACACTGTTTCCCCCTTTCATGGAAACTGTAAAATTTCTAACAAGCTACTACGATATTCCACCTGACCGGTAAAACGGCATGGTATAATTGAAATATGAAAGATTTTGCTAAGGGCGCCACTGTCGCCATGCTGACTCTGCTTTCAAAGCTTGTCCTAAAAAAGTATAAACCCAAAGTAGTCGTAGTAACGGGGAGTGTGGGGAAGACATCAACCAAAGACGCTATATATACAGCTCTGGGCCCATTTGTGCATGTTCGCAAAAGTGAAAAGAGTTACAACAGCGATCTAGGGGTACCGCTTACTATACTTGGCGCACCAAATGGTTGGAACAATCCGTTCATCTGGCTCGCAAACATATTGGGAGGCTTGTCGCTCGTCTTATTCAAGCACACATATCCAGAGTGGCTCGTGCTTGAAGTCGGTGTAGGCAAACCCGGTGACATGAAAAGGATTGCCTCATGGCTCCATTCGGACGTTGTCGTAATCACACACTTTGGCACTGTACCAGTGCATGTAGAATTTTTTGCATCAAAAGAAGAAATTGTAAAAGAGAAGAAGCAACTTATTAATACACTTAGAAAAGATGGATTACTGTTACTTCATTGTGAAGACAAAGAAGTTTGTGCACTGAAAGGCGACTACAAAGATATCAAAGTCAGAACATATGGATTTAGGGACGAAGCAGATATCAAAGGAACATTACCGCAAATAATTTACGCAAAAGGAAGTCGTGGTAATGACATTCCGACCGGTATGTCGTTTCGGGTTGATATAGCAGGTAACAGCTTGCCGATTTCGATTAAAGGCGGTTTGGGGTTAGGGCACCTGAGTGGGCCACTCGCAGGCATCGCCCTAGTTGTTGATGAAAAATTCAACATTGTTGAAGCGGGAAAGGCATTTGAGACATTCGCGCTTCCGCCTGCGCGCATGCGTCTCGTCGAGGGAAGAGAAGGTTCGACAATAATCGATGATACATACAATTCATCTCCCGTTGCTCTACGTGCAGGATTGGAAATGTTGGCGAGTATCGAAAATCACGGAATGAAAGGGAGGAAAATCGCAGTTTTGGGTGACATGCTAGAGCTTGGCAAACACACAGAAGAAGAACATAGAGAGGCCGGACGTGCGACAGCTAAAGTTGCTTCTATACTTTATACTATTGGCCCGAGAGCAGAATTCATTGCGAAAGGAGCGATAGAAGCTGGCATGAGGGAAGATCGTATCGTTGTGTATCGCTCACTCATTGAAGCTATAGAACCGATTATCGATATCATCTCTGACACAGACATCATTCTCGTAAAGGGTTCACAAAGTATGCGCATGGAACGACTAGTTGAGGCAATCATGGCGCATCCAGAGGATAAAGAAAAATTGCTTTGCAGGCAAGAAGTAGAGTGGCTGAAAAAGAAATAATTATGCAAAATACTCCGACCTGTCGGAGTATTTTTATCAACAGTTAAATTTTCCCTTACTAGTTAGGAGTAGTGGAAGTGTCCGTCGTCGGAGAAGGGAGAGTCGTGTCGGTATTCACTGCAGGGAGATTGACGTCAATATTCAACCCGTTTTGCGCAGGCGCAGGAGCATTGCTACTTCGCTGAGTGAACCACCAGTACCCGAATCCAACAATCAAGAGGATAACTATGATCAAGAGTACAGTGTTTGCACCAGAACTTGAACCGCCACTATTTTGCGCTGGATAGTTGTTTTGTGTGTCCATAATTATTTGAAGGGTTTTTCACCACGAATTATACGAATAAGGAAAATAACGATTGCAATAACTATAAGTATGTGGATAAGACCACCTGCAATATTAAATGCAAAAAAACCTAGAGCCCATAATATAAGTAGAACTATTGCTATAGTTGTTAACATAGGTTTTATAAAGAGATTAGGTTAGTAAGTATCGGCCTATATCTACCATACACTACTTTACATTAAATTCATATTAAGTTATTAACTTCTTTAAAAAGTCATGATAATTGACAAAGAAAAATATCCATGCTGTTTTAAAAAAAAAGACTATAGCCTACACGGAGCCCTCAAGCAGAACACTTAATTAGTTGTTAATACTCTCCTCATA
>CAZSFR010000006.1:15887-31792 GCA_964606295.1 uncultured Candidatus Saccharibacteria bacterium | reverse complement strand
TTTTTGTGAGTGCATTAAAAAGCGTCGATTTTCCGACGTTTGGCAAACCTACAATTCCGAGTTTTAACATGGTCTGAATATAGCAAACTTTGAGATGAACTACAAACTAAAAATTAATTGTAAATTTTATATTTATCAATAATTTCAAAAACTTGCTCCATTGAAAGCTTTGAGGAAACTCCTTGCGGAGAACCGATGATTGTCGGTGATCCACCCCAACCAACCTCAAGGGCTTGGATTTCAGATAATGCTGATTTTAAATCAACAAAACCGTTTTGATACTGAGCAACTGTGTATTTTATATGAGGCTCGCCACCTTGCATCTGAAATTTAGGGTTAAGCGCAATAACAATGGGAGCTTTTCTGTATCCTGTATCCATGCCAGAGCGATGGGTACTTTCAACGAGTGCAACGCCATCACGAACATTCACTTTAATATCTCCATTCTCGATTGCCTTGATCAAATCTTGGCGCTCTGTTTCGAGTTTTTCTTCATAGTCCTTTGGAATTTCATTCTTTTCAAACCATTTTTGCAATCTGGCAACTCTCTCTTTTGCTTGCATTTTAAAATCCATGACCATTGCCGAAAGAGGAGACAGTTCTCCTTTACTTTCAGGCCATGGATTCTCAATAGTCGGTAATTCTCTTTCGCCAGGCCATGTTCCTTTTGCAAAAGTATCGGCTTCAGCAATTTTTTTAACCTTACTTAATATATCTTCGTCTAGGATATCATTATTTTGGCGCATATTTAAAAGAGCCATTGATCCAAAACTATCAAGGTCGGGACGTACAGTCGCAAGCACTGCATCCTTTGGTGGCAATTCGCATGATACTGCATCTTCAATTGCGGCTCTCGTGTGATCTCCTCCGCTATGCTGTGGATCAAGGTTACCAATGCATTGTTCTGCAAGCGCAGGAATTGTAACCTCTATACCGTATACTTTTTTACCTTCAAATATCTTTGAGTTATCTGCATTAGGTCGAGGATCTAGTAGCGCAACCTCATAACCTTCAAAAATTTCTTCTTTAGATTCTAAGATATTTTGTGGTGGTTTATTAAAAGTATTCATAATTAAGATAGTGTATGTCCTATATACTCAAATCTATCTACTGTTTGTCCTTCTTTTTCTGCTTTTTCTAGAAACATATCTATCGGGCGAGCTGAAACCATAGGACCCTTTCGCTCTTGTAGGTTTCCGTTTAATGGTATATAAATTACCATTCTTTCTTCTGTCTCTGTATGTCTAGCGACAGCAAGAACTTGCACTAATAGCCCTTTATAATGTTTGTAAATACCAAGTTTAATATCTGGATGATTCATACTATTTTTTTAAATTAACGAATAATATTTATTTGCTTAGTTCAGTAATAAACTTTGCTAACGCCTGCACGGTCTCGCGACCAGAAAGCTGCTCTCCACGTTCAAGGTGATGAACGGATCCTCTAAATACTCCTGATTCCTTATCGACACCCTCCACAAAATCGTCTTTCCCTGTGTAGTCTGAATATACTTCTGCCATGATGGGTATATTTAGCTTGGTGAAAAATTCTTTCCACTCTGCGGGTTTATCTGAAAGAACAGCTCCTTCTCCACAGATGAGAATGGCTGCATTAGCATCTTTGCAAATTTTCTCATTTTCAGCAGAAGTTATTCCTCCAATATCAATGAAATTTAATGGAAGCGAAAGATTTTTTACCGATTGGCTAATTCGTTCTACAAATTCCGGAGTGAATTTTGATTTGTACGCCGCTTTGTACTTTGTCGCTTCTTCAGGATCCGCATTCATTGCTTCTTGGAACCATGCACCCTCGCCATCAGGACAAGCCGTGAGCATGTATGGATATGGCGCATTTGGAATCGATTTAATTACCTGCTTCAAAGCTTCGCGCATACAGGATTTACCTGAACGAGGAGGCCCAGCAAGAATTATTTTCTTGGTTTTCAAAAATTCTTGTCCTTGCTCAGTATTCAAAAATTCCCTGAACGAGATTCCACTCACAGACTCGCTTGATTCTTTGAGTTTTTGAATACCTTCAGATCCCGAAAGGTGTAGTTCTTCTTTTTGTTCAAGATTAATTTGTGGCGTTTTGTTTTCCATGTTTAATCCATAAGATCCCCGATATTCACTTCAGGATTTTTCGAAATAGCAACCACGTATTTATTGATTTTCGGATCAAATGCAGATACTACCTTATAATGTTCAGAAACCGCTTGTGCAATCGCAATGGCAACAGGCAAAGATGCCGGACCATTAAGCTTGATAATTTCGCCATCCTCAAGATCACCATTCTGCTCCATCTCTCTAAGCCGCTCTACGGCATCTTTCACGATTTGGTCGTTTTGAGCTGGCGAGCCGAAAGAAAGCTTGAGTACATCTCCCTGCTTTTCAATTTTATAAGCTTTTAAATTCTCTTGGGATTCTTGCTGATTTTGGTTTATGGTAGGTGTTTCCATGATATTTACGGTTAGCAAATAATTAATTCATTTTATCATTTTAGAGATAAAAAGAAAAGCCATGGATTTGAATCCGATGGCTCTCAAGTTTTTGATCTTTCTGATCAGTATCACAATTTTTTGTGGTAGTAAATCCTTTTTACTATTATTCCACTCTATACTCCCATGTGACTGGAGAAATAATAACTTTCTTGATATTGATTTGACTCGGCATTGATATATTGCCGAAATATCTTACAAGAATTGCTCGTATTTAAAGCAAACTAGGAATTACCTAGATTTTTAGATCTTACTGACTGTTAGTCAACAAGATCTCCCACTTTATAAGCTGGGTCATGGCTGATTGCCACGACATACTTATTAAGTTTGGGGTCAAACGCAGCGATAGCTGCGAACACATGGGCAAGCCCATGTGCGATAGCGATCGCAACGGGCAAGCTGGCTGGCCCGTTTAATTTTATTATTCCTCCTCCGGCCAGCTCGCCAGAGGCTTTCATTTCGTTCAGACGCTCAACTGCGTCTTTCACGATTTGGTCGTTTTGGGCCGGTTCCCCAAAACTCAATTTGAGAACGTTGTTGTCCTCCCGGATTATAATGTATGTTGCCATAATTTACCTCATTTTAGAAGAGGACTAAAGACACAAGGCTTATTTTGTCCTTAGTTATCCTCTAAAACTGATACTTCTATGGATCGGGTTTTAAAGAACTTTATACTAGTACTATATCATACTTATTATACTTTGTCAAGCATTTTTGACCTACAAGACTAGTCTCTTTCGCCCTTTTGGGCTCATCGGGGCAGGCACACACCTGCCGAGAGTGGGAACGGGGCATTGCCTCGTTCCCATAATTAAAGCCTTCTTTGTACTGCTGCATCAAAAACATTGTCTTGATCTGAACTCACCACATTGGCAAGCCCGAACACTTTTTTGACAAGGCCTTGCGCAGTCTTTTCATCAACATGGGGATACAACTGACTTCCTTCCTTTAAGTACCACTGTCGAGGTGAAAGCAGAGTAAGTCCGGCATCAAACACTTTTTCACGCCATCCATCTTCCGGTAATATTTCCTGATTCTCGAAACCTGTATAAAGAGGTTTCGAGGATTCCGGCATCCATGCGCTCATATTTTTACTACAATAGCGCAATCCTTTTATGTCGAAATAATCGTACCCAAGTTTTTTAAGTTCTGGTAGAAAATCAAGATTACTAACTCCTGTAATATACGGATGAGAAATCGGGAGAGTTTTCACTCCATATTCTTTTGCGTACTGAAGTGTTCGCAAATGTTTTTGAAGCGAAACTTTTTCTATCGCCCAATTTCCAGTGATACCTACTACAAGGAAAAAGTTTGGCTGTTGTGCCAGCTTTTTCATTATCTCTTTTGAGATGGGCCATTTAGTAACGCACGTAGTAAGTTTCGCAACTTCACTCGCGCGTTCAAGCCATTCCCAGAGGTACCGATCAATACGCGGAAAGAATGGATCAGTGATTGCAGTAAACCCGACAAAATCGGCTTGGAGTATTTCCCAAGGAAAGTTTTTGAATCGCTCTTGTTCAAGCGGATCTTCACTAATCCAAGGGGTAACGTTTACGAAGGTACATGCTTTGTTCACGCCCATGATCGGATTTTGATTCCATATCTCTCTCCGTATTTCATGTTCGGTAATAAAACAGTACTTGCAAGCAACAGGACATGCCGGTTCACCTGCGTGGAATTTTCTGCTCATGTATTTCCTTGTTTAGTGGTTCAACAATCCTTTGGATTTCTCCAAAGATTTCATTTATTGAGTGCGCCCCGTCAATCGTTTTAAGCAAACCTTTTGATTGGTAATACTCGAGCAATAGTGGCAGGCGATCTTCTTCTGTGCGAAGCCGTTCCAACACTTTTTCAGATGAATCGTCTTCTCGTTTACGAAATGAGATCCTTTTAAGGGATTCATTATCGGGGATATCAAGATACAGTACAGAGTCAGGGATAATCCCCAGCATTTCTGCTTGATGAATATTCCGAGGAAATCCATCCAGTATCCATGATTGTTTTCCTGAGAGTGTCGCTTGAACAATTTCACAAGCAAGTTCATCGGGTAATGCCGACCATTTTTGCTGAGCAACATGACTAAGTAATCGTTCTTTGAGCGGATGAGTTTCAGAATTTAGAATATCCCGAACCGCATCACCTACAGAAAGATGCTCAACGTTGTATTTTTCAGCAAGTAGTTTTCCTTGTGTTCCTTTTCCGCACCCAGGTTTTCCAATAAGAATTATTTTCATACATCGTTTTTTTGTCCACTGCCTAAGCACTGGAGTTGTTACAAGAATTGTAACACAAGGAAGTTTTATCGGGCTCACATTATGTGCAATCTCGGGTCTTCTTATTGTGAGTGTTCCAAATCTGACGATTCTCTCACCAGATGGAAGTAGCCTCTCATAATAGGACCCTTGAACACATAAAGATACAAAACCACGTGGATGAGTATGGTAGTTATCACCATCACCTTTAGTAAATAAGTGGATCCGAAGATGAAAACCAAGAATGCCCAGAATTGTAAACTGAGTCATTACAGGATCTCCATCTTCATCACGCACCGTTTTCTTTTGGAGAAGGACGATGACCTCTTTCCATGTAAAGTGTTTCCACCAAGCAGTTAGGAATTTAATCATGGCGCACCTCCTCTTTGAATTCGTAATCTAAAATTCGCACTGGAGACATCCCTACCGTCACTCTAAATTCTGGGGGAAGTACATCTTTGAACATTGCCAAGAAGCAGTAACTGCATTTGAAGCAATGTTCTTTAGCACGATACTCACTCCAGACCATCCATGAATTCACTCCATAAAGCGAACCGTGTCCAGACACACCATCTGGCAACTTAAAACGAGGATGTAACCTTATAGCAGAATTTTCTCCTGGGGGAATTTCTGGATCTGTTGCCAGCATTCCACCAGTCAAAAACCGCGCAAGACTCATTTCTCCCCATGAAGGAACCTGACCATCGTGTGTCCGAATGTTAATGTATGGCACACCGTAATTTTCGGGTGCCACCGGACAGTTCGTACAACAAAGTGCACATTCACTCCTCACTTTGACATCACAACGCTTGTAACGTTCTCCTGCTGTGTGTACCTCAACTTTGAAGCCGAGATATCGCAGTAATTCCAATGACCCTTCTTGTGGCTGTATGAATTGTGCAGAATCCGCACAAGTGTCCTTAAGAGAACACAAATCACAACGTACAAAGTCAGGAGCAATGTAATAAGGATTAAGGCTTCTCTTCATACCCGAAAGCGCTGCAATGGCGCACTGCGTGCGAGTCCAGTACGGAATGTTGAGATCCCGTGCCATCTCTCGCATAAAGTCAGCAGTAATCTGCGGAGTGAGCTTGAGCGTTTTCATCCATTGTTGAGCATCCGGAGCTTGGATATGACCTATTCCCGCAGCTGTCACGACTTCATCATCACCTCGGAAACCCGAAGAGATAATTGCATCACAACCAGCATCTACACTCTTTTGAAAAATCCCCCCTATTGTCTTTCTGTCATCATTCACCGTGTGAATGATTGGACGGACATATGCTATTGACCACGCTCCACACTCTCGTGCAACCCGTAGTGTTTTGTAGCGATGTTCCGTACCCATCGGCTCCATTGATTTTGGAAGTTCCGAAATCGAAGCGAAGACAAAAAGGTTAAGGTGTTTAGCCCACTCTGTTAATCGTTCACGCCACCATGGCGTATCAAGGTTTCCTTTGGTAATGATACCGACAGGGCCTGTGTGCTTGTCTGTCACAAGGGCATCAAGCTTCATCGCAGTTGAATCCCGAAGGATAACTGGATCTGCAAGATTGTTGACGCTCACCGGCAAACTGCGGAGGAGTGTCTGAAATTTTGTTTTTTGTTCAGAATTCATAATTCCTCCTTTTTTTATAGGTGAGACATTTAGGATGTTCGAATGGTACAAACGGATTATGGAATGATTCCACGAGTAATCCTTCTGTACCAGCAATGAACGTATGTAAGACACCGCGAGGCATCCACACACGAGTACCCGGCACGAGTTCGTATTTACTCAGCCCTTTTTCTTTAGTGCGTTTACAAACGAATTGGCCAGAACCAGATATGACCGTTATAACACGATCAGAAATTGGATGTATATGCAGATCGTTATCTTCAGATGCTTCTGGAGGAAAACGAACTATGATACGACCCAATAATCCTCCAGTGGTATCTACCAACTGTGCTTCCATATAATCCTCATAAGGAATCCATGGAAGATCGTAGGTAGATTTGGGGATCGATAAATCCTTCTCAAGGAAATTCCCTGTATTCCAGCGATTTCTCGCTTCGGTTTTAATGTTTTGTATATCCATGTCGATTTTTTTAATTGTGAAAGAACAGGTTAATCTCTTGATATTTTCTCAAGAGATATTTATCTCAAAGTATTTGAAACAAATATCTCCAGATAAAAAATAAAAAGCGGTCAGGAATTCTCTTTTTCAGGCGTATGGAAAATACACCCAGAAAAGAGATCTCCCAACCGCTTTTGCGATCAGTATCAACCTATCTTGCGAAACACAAACAGACCTCAGTTTGGTTTCTTGTCCATGTTTAAAGTGGATAGAATTGGTTGGATTGAATAGCTCAATCAAATAAGACTTAAAAGAACACAACTCAGTATACACGGAACATTTTTTTTGTCAATATATTAGAATTTAGATACTTAAGTGCCTCTATATAAAATACGGGGTCAAATTGCCTTGTACTCCACCTCTCTTTGTTTCTATTTAAAGTTATTTATTAGACATAGCTACTGTCCTCCAGTCTGGCACTGGTAGCTTTATAGTAAACGAGAAAGGCACTAGCTTAACACCAATATGTCGTGTTGTGTTCTGACTGTGCCGATGGATAGCGACATATTATTTTTTCATCATTAACTGCATAAGAGGAGAGAGCTCGTTTCTGTATTTCGCAATCTCGCTTTTGTACTTGCCCATCACCTGTACGGACGCATACATTTCCGGCATTCCTGCTTTGGTCTTCTGGGCAATCTCTTTCTGGATTTTCTCCATAAGAGCTTTCACTTCCTTGTTGCTCTCAAGAGCTTTCAAGCTCTCCGCGATTTCCGGATGCTCCTCGAGTTGCTTTGCAATCTCTTCTGCCTGCTCTTTGGAAACGCCTTTCAGGCGAAGTGCGCTTTTAGTCATGAATGATTTGAATCCCATACAACAGGCATAGTACCAAAAAAAGCGATATAATGAAAGACATGAAGAAGAAAGAGGCTCTGGTGATGATCCACAAAAAATGGCTTAAGCAATGCGCCTGCGAGCTTCGAAAGACAGCAACACAAGGCGTGCCGGGGCATGGCAATCCCGACGCCCGAGTTGTTTTTATTGGCGAGGCGCCAGGAAAAAAGGAAAACGAAATAGGGATGCCGTTTGTCGGCGCAGCTGGCAAATTTCTCGATGAGATGCTCGCAGCAATACAGATGAAGCGTGAAGACATTTACATCACCAACATTGTGAAATATCGTCCACCTGAGAATCGTGATCCTCTCCCTGAAGAAAAAGCTTCGTGCGCATTATGGCTACAAGAAGAGCTCAACTTTATCCGACCGAAACTTATCGTCTTCTTAGGACGACACTCGATGAATCACTTTTTTCCTGATTTGAAAATCTCTTCTGCGCATGGAAAGCTTGTTCACAAAAAACTCAAAAACATAACTACTGAATACTTCCTTCCCCTCTATCACCCCGCCGCAGCTTTGTACAACGGGAGCTTGCGGGCAGAGCTCATAAAGGATTTCAAAAAGATACGTCTTGTTTTGAAAAGATTGGATAGCGAGCCAGACAGGTGAAATAATTTACTTCACCAATTTTATTTCAAACTCATCACCTTCTTTTTTCTTTTGTAGATCTACTTTTAGAAAAATAAATGATACGACTCCTAGTGCTACAAGCCCAAGAGCCGAAAGCCACCAGATGAGATTTTTGTTACTCTGTGTAGCATCAGTCACATTGGCAGCGAGAGAACTATTTTGATTTTCCGGAACTTCCAAAAGTTCTATACTGCCTATCGTAGCTCCCTTCACTGTACCTGTTGCTTTTTGTACGGTTGAAATACTTTTTGTTGGAGCTGGTACCGTCGTTGCGACAACCTCACCGTTCGGAGAGGAGAGTGCAAGCGTTGCAGAATCTGTTCCTGCAAAACCTGTCGAACGAGATGCAAATGTTATTGTTTTGTTGCCCAATATTATTGTGTTCTCTGGAATAAAATATGCATGTATTTGAGAAGAAATAAGCCAACCTGAAAGATCCACCTCATCTCCTCCCGCATTTTTGATTTGCACATCAAGGACATTGTTTGCTTTCACTATTGCACTGATAGTGAGAGCGCCTACTTTTACAGAAAATGTATATCTCACCGTGACTTTCTTCTCAAATGAACCAGGGCGCCAATAGTCGAGAATCACGACATAATCCCCTGCGTACTCATATGTATGAGTAATATTTTCAAATTCTTTTCCATCGTAGATTGTCCCGTCTCCCATATTCCACACATAACGTCCAGGGTGCACTTTTTCGTCGTATAGATTACGTACATCAGTTGTGAAGGTTGCTGGACTTCCTGCAATACCGTAAGAGGGCGCAAAAAGGGACAACTGCCATTCATCGTGAACGACAATACGTTCTGCTTCTACGGGTACCGAGACTGCTGACATTGTGTCCTCGTCGTTCGTTTCACCCGCCCCATCGTCGCTTCCGCCCGTATCTCCACCGCTGGCATCCACGTCAGCAGTTGAATTGCTTTTGCCGGCTGTTGGGTCAGCGGTTACCCAGCTTCCACTATACTTTTGGAGAGAGTTGCCGTCGTCACTCGCACCAATAGTTGGATCATAAGTGACTGTATAAACTATATTTCCGTCAGCGTCCTTGAGCGATAGAGCTTCCCCTACAGCGTTTCCTAATGAAAAACTAGCATCAAAAACAGGAGCTCCATCGCCTCCCCATTCGCCAACAAATGTTGCTGGTTCTAGAGCGATAATCGCGTATCCACCGCTTGAAATCGAGACTCCACCTGAGTAGCTCGTGAGACCGTGATTGGTGTTGGCCTCGACAAATTTCCACGCAGAGAGGTCGACTGAACTTCCGCCGTCATTGTAGAGCTCAACCCATTCACGGTTCGTGTCTGATCCGTCCGGATCGTACATGATCTCACTTATCGTAACTGAGGCGAGGGCAGTTTGCATTCCGAAAAGCATGACGATAAACACAAAAACAGAGAGCCAGAATTCTTTTTTCATATAATCAATTCTACTCCTCGCTTTTTTGTCATGCAAGGAGTAATTCACAGGCCTCTTACATCGTGTCATGGATATAGCATCCCTTGCACAGGATGACCGGCGCCCGATCTGTGTCGTAGTGAGTTATGAATTCCTTACAATTCTGACAATTTTTTGTCTCAGCTTTCATTCTTACATTCTCAATTGTTCATTATCTAAATCATTTCTTCTCTATAACACTCTTCACAGTAAGGTCGAAAACCGTTCTTATGAGTACTACCTGCCAGTATCTCTTTATCACACTTATCACACTTATCGTTGTGTACTTTAAAATAATTCACGTGCTCAAACCTCTTTGTCATACGTGTATAAGGAGCCTCGATTGGTACAGGAAGACGCTTGTTTCTGTAAAATGCTAACTCGTCTTTTATCAAACGAAATGGCTTATTCTGTGTTTTCCCTATAATTGCGATATCGAGCAATGAATCTTGTACTTCATCGATTGACACTGGAACCTCGCGAAAGGAAATTGCAGAAATATCGTTCGTGATAGCTGATTTTGCTTCATGCTTCCAACCATTTATTTTACCTACATCCTCCTCCGATAGTGGAAACACTATAGCTGAGAGTGACGCATTGTAAGGATATGAACTAAACTGTAATGGAAATGTTTTCCCGTATTCTCCTCTCCTCAACATATCACTTTTAATCTCATCCAATTTTGCATAATATTCATCTTCAGTATATTCAACATTTAAAATGCAGAACTTCCTACTTTCTAAACCTATACAACCAAAACAATGTTTACAATTTCTACAATTAAACAAATACTCACTATCTCCACACTCTATCGAGGCAATAGAAAAATATACATTGTAGCTATTCCTATCTATATTAGTACAAGAATAGGAATGCTCTGTGTGACTTCCAATAGATATATCAGCACAGTCTCTCGATTTTAAGATAAATTCAATTCTTCTTGAGTGCTCAGAGTTTAGAACCCATATCGATTCCGATATATCCTTAGAGTGAATAATATAATCACCGCTCGAGTCCAAGGAGTGTTCATTTCTCGTTCCGCGAACGGGATTTGATTTGACGTGATTCCAAAACTTTGTGTTGTACTCCTCCAATATTTCCCTATCACCTGTATTTATACGACTCATCTGATTATTGAATTCTCCTTCTGTAAGTTGCTTGTTAAAAAAGCAGAATTTTTTACTGCGTAGATTTGTACATCCAAAGCAGTGAGTGCAGTTTCGGCAATCGTAGAGAAACATAGAATCCAAACAATCTCGTGAGAAATATACAAAAGAACAATTAAAACATTTTTCTGGAAATACTGATTCATAACAATGTTCAGAATTTATTGCAATCAGGAGATCCATAGAATCGCGAACGAATAGAGGCCACATACTGTAATGTGTGTTATCAACCTTCAAACCTCCAAAAGTGTAATAGGAATTGTTGAGTTCAAGTCCATATAAAGTATAGTCACTGCCCTTACTGGCTGGGTCTTTTGTGAGTGCAGGGACAGCTGTTGTCATCCTAAGCTCTCGAAATTGATCCAGAAATTCTCTATTGAGACTATATTCATTCTTGGGACTTGAAAATCTTTTCTCGTTACTCCAGTAATATTCAAAGTCATGGACGGGGAACGGCGCTTCTTCTGGTATTGAAGATATTATATCTTCGGTGTGACCCTCAACATCACAAGGGCGTTTGTACAGAGTTGTATAATTTGCAAACGCAAGTCTTTGCTGACGACGACACGTTGGGCAAAGTGTTGGGGGTGGTACTTTAAACATCTTCAAGAATTCAATGTCCTTCTCAACTATCTCAAAACGGCCTTCACAATATTGTGAGAGAGACGCCTGAGGACACTCTCGCATATGCTGGACAAGCCCAGCGAGAACTTCTTCAATCAGTTTATCAAATTGTGGTGTTCTGGATTCCATCTTTTGCTTTCTCTTTCAACTACTTGCTTACTTAGCTAAGTAAGCAAGTAGTTACTCATTATACGATTTCTTTTTGATAACATGTTTCGCAAAATATCCTTTCGGGTCGACTGGGTGCGTAGCTTGTTTCAAATTCATTAGAACATCCTCCGGAATGATGATGCTCTTCCAAATCGCACATGCATTGACGGTGCCATAGCTTGAGAGGATTTCGTATTTTGAATCTTTCTGCGTGTCGACATCCATAGCACAATCGTGGCAAAGGAATTCTGAATCGTTTGTAAAAGGTCAGCTCGTCTTTGACGATTTTGAATGCCGTCGAACATCGTTCGCCACACTGACCTTCGTGAGCACAATGAACTACTTGCTGAAGGATTAATTCATCAACATCGATTATATCATCCGGCAAATCCTTTGCTTCGACTGTTGGTAAATACGTTCTTTGCTCAGACTCTTTCCATGCAAAACACTTCTCATTTGCTTCTGTTTGTGTTAACGGAAAATAATCCTGTGCGACGGTTTCATTGTAGCAAAAAGGAGACAATTCTATAGGAAAAAATTCTCCGTATGTATAAATTCTTCCCGCTGTGTCAATATATGGAATCTCACACATCTGCTTTTTAATTTGAGAAATAAGCTCAAAATATTCTTTTTTAGAATACTGATTATTGAATATGCAATATTGTTTACTGCGTAGTCCGAAGCATCCAAAGAGATCACTCGAGTTGTAGCAATTGAAACAGTATTCTGTATTGCTTGAACTATAAACAACGCTATCGAAAAGATATCTCTGCCCACCAACTCCAGCATCAAAAGTTTCATACGCCAAGCTCATATCCGCAACGGCCGACACATCATAACAATCTTTCGAATTCATTGCTCCCCAAAAAATGTATTTGGAGTCTTCAGGCCCATGAACAGTCTCAAAACAATACTTGCTGTTTTTGGCATGATCGATATTGTTTCCCGTGACATCAACAGAATTAGTGATATGAGCGAATCGATGAATCGCGGATGTGTGAAGATCGAGAAATTCCTTTTTCAACTTCTCGATTTGCAAATAACTACCTAGAGATAGGTCTGCTATTTTCTTCGCATACTCGTCTTTCGTGAGCTGTGTATTATAAAAGTAGTAACTTTTATTTCTCAGATTTGAACTCATAAAGCAATCGGTACAATTTCGACAATCAAAAAGGAAGTATGAATCAATGCAATTATGAGAATTCAAACTATAGAATAGTCTATTTGATTTCGTGCAGACTATATCGTCATAAGAAAATTCACTTTCATGAACGATATGCAGATCAAGCGAATCACGACAGTATGTTATCGAATCGGAATACATCGTTCGTTCATTACGAAAACAAGCAGTACATAAATAACAATCGGTGCTCTCCTCTGCGACATTACAATATTCACTGTTGACTGCTTTTGAATTAGAAAGGCTCTGAAGCGGAAATACGTCACGTAATTCTTTCCACTGTGTAAAAAATGATTTCGTGAAGTCATATTCTTTTGAGTAGTCAAAAGGATCCCAACTATCTCCCCACCAGTCCTTCTGGTCTATTACGACGAGATTTTTGTCGGGTGAATAAATAGAAAGAATGTCTTTGCCAGTGAAACTATCTTTCCTCTTGTAGAGCGAGTGCGTATTTCGAAATGCAAGACGTCTCTGCATTCGACACTCCGGACAAAACGTCGGTGGTGGGACAGCCATCTTTTCATAAAACAAAAAGTCCTCAGGTTCGATGATGAAGTCTTTCTTACAATTCTGACAATTTTTTGTCTCAGCTTTCATTCTTACATTCTCAATTGTTCATTATCTAAATCATTTCTTCTCTATAACACTCTTCACAGTACACAAGTTCTTTTCTCTCCTGGCTGTATGGTGTATGAATTTCTTTGCCACATGGCGCATCTCCGTGAGAGTGTTTCCCTGTGTTCTCGTACATATTTTTTCCTCTTCCCTCACATTGGCATTTTCTGTCATAGAGTTTGAATGGAAGAAGCTGTCCTATTCGTGTTCGTATTCGTTCCATCGGAGAGATCCGCGGAATAGGGATATTCATTTGGCGGTAAAACTCCAACTCATGCTGGACTATTTTGTACGCCTTTCCGGTCCTTTCACATTTGAGAATCTTCACAAGAATATCATCTTTCACGTCTTTTATACTGTCAGGAATTTCGTAATTGCTAAATGTATACTCATTTTCTTCCTCTTCGCGCCAGACGAAGCCATTACTAAGAGCCTCCTCTTTACTTTTGGGATAGAAATCGTTGGCAACAGTTTCGTTGTAGGCAAAGAGGCTGTGATTGTTTGGGAAAAAATCTCCATATTTGTATACGTAACCGTTTGGCGAAACGTACGGCATCTCATTCATTTGCTTCTTTATCTTCTCAACAAGTTCAAAATATTCTTCTTTCGAGTATTGCTTATTGAGGATGCAATGTTGTTTACTACGGAGACTAACGCAACCAAAAGTGTCTTTCGAACTAATGACGGTATATCCGTACTGTGAATCAAGTGTATGCTTCCCTTTTTCAAATCCAGCCTTGAAGGAAAATACAATTGCGAAACATCGATACATTCCACCGCCACTCGCTGTCATATAACAAAGTTCATCGTATCCACATGATGTCTCGTCCTGACAATCCTTTCCCCATGCAACAATACACGCATGCTTCATATTCTCCACGCCATCTGCTTGCCAGACATCATGGGAATTTTTTGTATTCATAATGTAATTACCCGACACATCATTCGACTGCAAAATTATGTTTGCCTTGTGAGGAGCTATTATCCATAGTTCTCGTGATTTTTTCAAGAAGCTTTGTACCGATTCATGCGAACCGAGATTTGCATTCTCAAGAAAGGTCACATAATCTTCTTTCGTATACTGAACATTGAAAATGCAATACTGCTTGTTGCGCAATCCCGCACAACCAAAAATGTTTGACGAGTTATGGCAATCGTATGAAAAATAAGTATCGAGACATTCGTAGCATTGCTGTGAATAGAATGTTCGGAAACACTTTTCGGTAATAATAGTTTCATATACTTTTTCATCATAAAACGCCCAGTATGAATCAAATGTTTGTTTGCCATGAATACTATATTCAGAAAACATACTATCTTCGTTGTAATGCCCACCAAAAGTCAGATAACAATTTTTGTCATCTGATTCCATATTACAGTAATCACTCGCCACCATGTTGCTATTGAGACTTGCGCCATGAGGGACAGCTAACAAAAGTTCATGGAATTGCTCAAAAAACGTTCGCGTGAAATCGTAGTCGCGTCCATAATCACACGGGTCCCAATCATCACTCCAAAAACAGTCTTTACAAAACATTTTTGCCGGATTGGATTTTGAGACTCTGGAAACAACATTCTTGTCACAGCCATCACAAGTTCTTTTGTATAGATATTTCACATTCCTCGTCGCGAAGCGTTGAATACTTCGACACTCCGGACAAAAAGTCGGTGGTGGGACAGCTATCTTTTCGTAGAAATCGAAATCCTCCCGTTCGATAGTGAACTGGATTTTGCAATTCTGGCAGGAGCGATTTTCTTCCATATTCCTAGATTACACTTTTGATGAAATAAGTCTATATGTCGAGGATCTTGCGCAGAATATCTTCGGGGACCTCTTTTGCCGTCTGTGTTTGCGCGCTTGGTACAGATACAGTGTTTTGCTTGGCAAGAGCTTCCTCCTTCCTCCTCTCCTCTTCAGCTTGCGCTCTCGATTCTGCCAAACGAAGTGCTTCTTCGCGTTTTGCGTCTTCTTCGAATGCTCCTCTTTTCGCTTCAATTTCGATAGCCTCTGCCTTTCTTTTTTCTTCAGCCTCCTTCTCTTTTCGCATAGTCTCTTCGTATGCCCGTGCTTCCTTACTTTTTTGATTTTCTTCTTCCTCTTTTTTGATTGCTTCGATTCTTATTTGCTCCTCTTTTCTTTTTTGTTCCTCATCATCTTTTATCCTTTCTGCTTCTTCTCGAGCTTTCATGTCAGCGAGAATTTTTGCTTCTCGCTCGATTTCTTCCCGTTCACTTTTCTCTTTTTCAATCCGCACCTCTTCAACTTTTTTTTGTCTTTCGAGTTCTTCTTGCTTCACTTTTTCCTCGAGAAGTTTCTTTCTTTCTATTTCCAATTCCTTCTCTTTTACTTCTGTTTCCAAACTTTCCTTTTCCGCTTCGAGATTCTTCAATTCTTGCA
>CAZSFR010000006.1:0-15877 GCA_964606295.1 uncultured Candidatus Saccharibacteria bacterium | reverse complement strand
TTCTAGTGCTTTTTTGTCGATGTTTTGGATCATGGTTCCGGCTTCTGGTGTCAGGATTTGAGTTTGTTTTTCTTCAGTTTTACCAAAAGCCATAGCGATGGCCTTGCGAAGTTCATCTTTGTTTTCCTCAGACTGTTCTTTTCTTCCAAACTGAGCACTTTGCACATGTGTATTTAATTTAAGTGCCGAAAGGGATATCTTCGGAGTGTCTTTCTGTACTGGTACAGCAACTGAGGCTGTTTGACTTTGTGCTTTTGGAAAACTAGACTTTCCTGCACTTCCCATGGCTTCCGCAAGTATCTTTCCCAGATCTTCTCGATCGGGCATCTGGCGCGGTGGATGAACAAACGTATTTTTTTTCATCACCCTGTCGGCTTCTGTTGCAATCGGTCGCATTTGGGGAGTTGCTGGTTTGACGGGTGCGGTACTCGACTGAGTTGCTGGACGAGGCATAAGGCTTGTTGTCTGAGAAGAAACGGTTGGACGTGGTGGTGATACTACAAAATTTTTTGCTGGGACCGTATCTCTCACTACTGGCGCTGGACGTGTCGGAGCAATTGGCGTTTGTTGCTGGAATTCTATACCAAGTAGCGCCAACGCATCATTATTCTGCACTTCACGCTGAGGATTTGATTTAAAGTTTTGCGCAGGTTTCAAATCACCAGACTTAATCTTGACCATACAATCCTTACAATATACAGGTCGTCCGGGCTGAGGCTCAAACGGGACGAAAACATCCTTTCCACATGTCGAACACGTAGCCTTCCATTTACCCTCTGGGGGATTTTTGTCATCATTGCCCATCATTCCACTCCAGTCATTAATTTCTTTCTCAACTTCTTCACGAGATCTTGTATAAAGCTCTCTCGATCTTGCAATTACTATTTCCTTACTATCATCTTCCACTGTGAGGGGAGGCATCGTCTTGGCAGAAAATGGTCTCGATGTGACGCCATCAACCATCAATTTCAAATAGATATGAAAGTTTGGCAGGTTGACTATATCTTCAGCCATGAATTCTGGCTCGAATTCTTTTTCCAAAAATTCTGCATCATCAGCGCCGACACGAAAAATAATCATTGTTCCGACGTTGCCGAAAACAGAGTCGCGCACCGCTGAACTTCCGTTGATAACAAGCTGTGCAGTATATTGGTGTGCAACAATCAAGTTCAATCGATATTTTCGGGCTTCAGAAAGAATCGATGCAAAAGAGTCAGTGACAAAGTTTTGGAATTCATCGACGTATAGGTAAAAATCTTTTCGCTCCGGCTCAGGAATACGCACGCGCTCCATCGCAGCGAGTTGGATTTTGGTAATGAGCATACCTCCCAACAGTGCAGAGTTGTCTTCTCCGACACGTCCTTTCGAAACGTTGACGAGGAAAATCTTTCCAGTGTTCATAATCTCGAACACATCAATTGATGAGTGTCCTTGCCCGACTACATTTCTGATGATGGAAGTGGAGAGAAATTGTCCAACTTTGTTTTGAATCGGAGCAATTGCTTCATTTCGAAATTTGTCTTGCCATGCCTCATACTCATGTATCCAAAAAGTTTTGACGACGGGGTCTTTGAGGTTACCGATTATTTTTTGGCGATAATCCTTATCCACAAGAATTCTTTGAATACCAAGCAACGTTGTTCCTGGGGTATCAAGAAGCGCCAAAATTGCATTGTTCAAAATGTACTCCATTCGGGCACTCCACGCGTTCGCCCATATTTTGGTGAAAATTCCCATGAGTCCTGACGCGACAAGGTGCTTGTACTTCGGGTCTTTGATTTCAAGCACATTGAATCCAATATGGTAATCGGTATCCGCTGGATTGAAATATATGACATCGTTTATGCGTTCTGGTGGAATCGAACTCAAAATTTTTTCAACCAACTCACCGTGAGGGTCGACAACACAAACGCCTTCACCGTTTCTGATGTTTTGAATGATCATGTTCTCCATCAGGACGGATTTACCAGTACCGGATTTACCGAGGAGGTACATGTGCTGTCGCCGATCTTTACGCTTTATACCAAAAAGCTGATCCTTCCCACGAAAATTTGTCTTTGCAACGTAGGTAATTTCTGGATTTATAGGTATCTCCATATATAATACATATTGTATCATGAAAATTCAGAGACAAGCGTTTTTTATATGCATTTTGCAAAATTGAGAGCACTATGCTATAGTGCACACGTATGACAACTCTTCTTTCGGTTCTACCGATATTCCAAATTGTCCTCTCTGTTCTCCTTCTCGCGGGAATTTTGCTACAAGAGCGAAGCGCTGGTCTTGGTGGAGCATTGGGTGGAGGTGACGGAAGCATCACTTATCATAAGCGTCGAGGATTAGAAAAATTCCTCTTCACTTTCACTATAGTTATTGCAATACTGTTTTCTGTCTCCGCACTAATTGCAGTTCTATTTTCCTAAAGACTAAAGCGTAGTCATATTGAATGTATTTTTTAATCTCTCTATGAATCTCAAAAAAAGGGCCTCTTTATGGCCATCGAAAAATGAATGGAACGCAATCTTTCATTCGCTCAAAAGGCGCGAGTGGATTTTGATGAGCGTTGGCGGATCTCTCATGTTTGCATCTGTTTTAGGTATGCTCGTGCTTGTCAATTTTCATTTCAGTGTTGAGGTACCTATGCATGGTGGCTCTCTTACTGAGGGTATCATTGGAACACCTCGATTCGTTAATCCCGTCATCGCGATTTCTGATGCAGACAGGGACCTCTCAACTCTCGTTTATTCAGGGTTGATGCGCAAGACGTCAGACGGACTAATTCCTGATTTAGCAGAAAGTTACACCATATCTCCTGATGGAAAAGTATATACATTTATACTCAAAGATGATTTATCTTTTCATGATGGTAAAGTGCTTACCACAGACGATATCGTCTACACATTTTCTCTCATCCAAGACCCACTCGTCAAAAGCACAATGCGAATATCATGGGAAGGCGTCAGTGTAAACAAAGTTGACGAGAAGACAGTAGAATTTACTCTTGCACAACCATTCAGTGGATTTCTCGAAAAAATGAACATAGGAATTTTACCAAAACATATTTGGGAGAATGTAAAACCTGAGGAAATAGGCTTCGCTGATGCAAACACCTACCCAACCGGCTCAGGTCCTTACGAAGTCGTGAATGTCAAAAGGAAATCATCTGGTGTCCCTAGTTATTACACCCTTGAGGCATTCTCCGAATTTGCTCTCGGCAATCCTTATATAGAGAAGATGACAATTCGCTTTTATGCAAATGAAAACGAACTCGCGTCGGCGTTCGCTCGTGGCACCATCGACTCAGCAGCATCTCTTTCACCTTTGAACGCGACATCACTACAAGGCAGATCTGTTGTAGCGTACACAGCTCCATTGCCTCGGGTTTTTGGTCTTTTCTTTAATCACAACAAAGCGCAACTTTTTAATGATCCGACGGTTGTTTCTGCTCTTGAACGAGCAATTGATAAGGAAAGAATCCTCAACGAAGTTTTCTATGGATACGCAACATCAATCGGAAGTCCTATTCCTCCAGGTCTCATCGCAACAGTTGGAGAAACAAAGCCGTCTTCGTACAATCCTCAAGAAGCATTATCAATACTCGAAAAAAAGGGCTGGGTGAAAAATGCTGAAACGGGATTACTCGAAAAGACAAATGGAAAATCTGTGGACCATCTCTCTTTCTCTATTGCAACAAGCGATACATCAGAACTCAAGGAAGTAGGTGACATTATCAAAGAAAATCTCGAGAGCATCGGTGTGAGCGTGGAATTGAAAGTATTTGATATCGGCACGCTCAACCAGACAATAATCAGGCCGAGGAATTATGACGCTTTGCTCTTCGGTGAAGTCGTTGGAAGTGCGAGCGATTTATTTGCATTCTGGCATTCATCTGAACGCAATGATCCTGGACTCAACGTCTCACTATACACAAACAAAGATGTCGATACACTATTAGAAAAAGCGAACGCGCCACTAAGCGCAAGCGAACGCGCAATACTTTATAAGAAATTTGAAGATGCAATCATCAAAGACAAGCCAGCGATTTTCCTTTATAGTCCGTCGTTCATATATTTATGGAACAACGGCATCAAAGGGATGTCACTGTCTCGCCTGAGCAGTCAGAACGAACGTTTCAATGATGTCTATACGTGGCATGTGCGCGTAGAGAGAATCTGGCCACTCTTCATAAAAAACAATTAGTAATTATAATAATATGATACCACCAAACAATCCTCACCGAGGCTTACACAATAGCGGACCTGCGTCCACACCGCCTCGTCGAGTACAACAAAATAGTAATCAAGTAAGGAGACAGCCACAACCCGCAGGTGAGCGTGGAATTCGTGCACTTTTGGCAGAAAACAATGTTGTCCTCCCAAATCCAGATGCAAAATTTGCTATCAAAACCACAACACGCGCTCGACCAGAACAAAGACAATCAGCTGGACGAAGACATCTTTCTCGACGGCCACCAGTGCCACGGGCAGGAACTGCGCATCAGAATACATCAAGAAAAAGTACTGCTCCAATGATTCCCCCACCAGCACCAGGTGTTATTCGCATCGTGCCTTTGGGAGGAGTAGAAGAAATCGGAAAGAACATGACTGCTATCGAAATCGGTGACGACATCATTATTATTGATGCAGGAATGCACTTTTCAAACGAAGAGACACCTGGTATTGATTATGTCATTCCAAACACGCGTTATCTCGAAGAACGCAAGGACAAGATTCGTGCCATGCTCATCACTCACGGACACCTCGACCATATCGGCGGTGTTCCCCTCGTGCTATCACGTGTCGGCAATCCACCAGTGTATTCACGCAATCTTTCTGTTCTCATGCTAAAGAAGAGACAAGCTGAATTCCCACACCTTCCGCCATTGAATGCGATTACTGTTGAAAAAAGTGAAACAATCATGTGCGGTAAAATCAAGGTTAGATTTTTCGGAGTGACTCACACAATTCCGGATTCAATGGGAATCATCATCGAGACTGAACATGGATGGATCGTAAATCCCGGTGACTACAAACTCGATCAGCTCGACGGTATCGTCTCTGATGACGAGGAAAAGGAATACGCGAAGTTTGATACAGCTAAAGTGCTCTTACTGATGACTGATTCAACGAACATCGAAAACGAAGGATTTGCGCTACCGGAAATCAGAGTTCACCAAGGACTTGAAAATCTCATCCGGAAAATCCGTGGGAGAATACTTATTGCCGCGTTCGCGTCTCACATCACACGCTTGATTCGCGTCATTCAGATCGCAGAAGATCTCAACAAAAAAGTTATCCTCGAAGGACGTTCTATGAAAACAAATATCGAGGTTGCGATCGAAGCCGGACTTTTGACACCAAAAAAAGGAACGCTTATCTCTATTGATGAGGTCAACAATTATCCTCCAGACAAAATCGTTATTCTCATGACGGGTGCTCAAGGTGAGGAATTTGCGGCATTGAATCGCGCAGCAAACAAAACGCATAAGAAATTCATACTGCAAAAAGGTGATACGATAGTCCTGTCCGCGTCGATTATTCCAGGAAATGAAAGATCTGTACAAAGAATGAAGGATGGGCTCTCACGCCAAGGTGTCAAAATCATTAGCTATCGAACACCAGGAGAAGATTTCGTGCACGCAACTGGCCACGGCAACAAAGAAGATATACGTTGGCTACACAAAAAAGTCCACCCGAAATTCTTTATTCCTATACATGGACACCACTATCATCTAGAGCTACACAAAGAACTCGCTCTAGAACTGGGTATGAAAGAAGAGAGCATTGTGGTTCCAGACAACGGAAGCTTGATAGAAATCTCTGCTGACGGGGAAAAGATGATACTACGTAAAGAGAAAGCACAAGCCGGCCCAATGATGGTCGACGGATTTACTGTTGGCGATGAACAAAATGTTGTCATCAGAGATCGTCAAATGCTTGCAGAAGATGGTATGTTCGTTATTGTCGCAACGATTGACTCGCGTACAGGTAAACTTCTGAAATCCCCTGACATCATCTCCCGAGGATTCGTCTATCTCAAGGAATCCCAAGACCTACTACACGAATCACGCCTCATCATCAAACGAACAGTCGAGAAAAATGCTGAGGGTAAACGACCTATTGATTTCGATTTCATCAAACAAGAAGTTGTGGACACTGTCGAACGTTTCTTGCTCCAGAAGACAGCAAAACGTCCTCTGGTGATACCGGTACTCCTTAGCGTCTAGCGATTACGCATGATAAAATCTAAGGATGGATCTGACAGTAGGCTTCGTGGTGCTAAGTACTGACGTCCATATTTTTCCGCAGTCATTGTCGATATTAACAAATAACTTTTTCGTACCGCTCTTTCAGTGAGAATGGTGCGAAATCTTTCTATCGGATGAATTTTCTGAAACTTAAACTTGCACGAAGAACATTTGCTATATCATTTCTTTTCGCTTGGAATGTTGCACTCACCGCATATATCAATTCGACATTTCTCGATAGCATCCTCGACGCCAAACTTATTGGATTCGTTTTCGCAGCAGGCGCGCTAGTAACTCTCATTGGTCTCGAGTGGATACCACTTTTGCTTCGTCGTGCTGGCAACGTTCGAACAACATCTCTTCTTATACTTTTGTCAGTGACAGTTCTTTTGGGGCTACACCTATCAGTCGCCTTACCTGCCGGACTGGTCGTTCTCCTTTTTATACTCTACAATGCGACAAACAATCTCGTCTCCTACTGTTTCGATCTCTTCGTTGAGCACTTCTCAAAGGCAGAGTCAGTCGGACAAGAGCGCGGATTCTATTTAACCATCACCAATCTTGCATGGCTCTTTGCGCCATTGCTTGCAGGTATTCTCATAAGCTCGGCAGGCTTCTCCTTGTTGTATGGAATTTCTGGAATGATTGTTGCAGTGACAGGAATAATCGTTGTGGCAGGATTCAAAGGCTTCGTCGATCCAAAATACGACAATGCCCCCGTCTTTAAACTTTTGTTTTCATTTGATCGTGAGCGGAATATAATTCACATAATTGCAATAAATTTTCTTCTTCAATTTTTCTATGCGTGGATGGTTGTCTATACACCCCTTTATCTACATATGGAGCTTGGACTAGACTTCGGCACAATCGGTATTATATTCACTATTATGCTTCTTCCGTTTGTTCTCATCCAGTTCCCTCTCGGATGGATTGCTGACAAGATATACGGAGAAAAAGAGCTCTTGGCACTCGGATTTCTCATAATGGCAATCGCGACGTTTTTTGTTCCCCATGTGCCACACTCACTTTTTTTTCTTGCAGGAATTTTGTTCTTATCACGTGTAGGAGCAAGCACTGTCGAGGTCATGAGCGAAACATATTTTTTCAAAAAGGTAGATGAGAGGGAACCTCGCATTCTTTCCTTATACAGACTAATGACACCGATCGCGTACATTGTCGGACCACTCACAGGAGGCCTTGTTGTCAATTACTTTGGCTTTGAGCCCTTGTTTGCTATATTGGGTGTTCTCTTGTTAATAGGAATACCATTATCACTTCGACTACATGACACCAACTAGACGCCCAAAACTCAACACTCCTGTCCCAACCGAAACTATGCGTATCAACCGATACCTTTCTATTCGTGGTATTACCACGCGAAAAGGTGCTGATGAATTCGTCAAAAAGGGATTGGTTTTCATCAACGGTAACCGCGCGGTCTTAGGTGACAAAGTAGGTATTCGTGACAAAGTAACCATAGACGGAGTGATGGATTCTGGAAGCTATCACTATTTTGCGTATTGCAAACCAAAGGGCGTCACGACATTACCTGAAAAAAACACTCTTTCTGTCATGGCGATGGCAAACTCGCTTCCAAAAGACGTCTTCCTTGTCGGCAGACTCGACAAAGACTCCGAGGGACTCCTGATTATCACAAACGATGGTCGCGTCACAGACAGATTACTCAACCCAAAAAATGAAAACGAAAAAGAGTACCATGCGGTACTCAACAAACCAATCACCAACACGCTTTTGCGTGGCATAAAAGAAGGTATCACTGTGGGTGAATTCAAAACTCGTCCAGCAAAAATAAGGAAAACTGATGAAGTGTCATTTGATATTATTTTAACGGAAGGACAAAACCGCGAAATTAGACGCATGTGTCTTGCCTTCGGCTACACAGTCATCTCACTCAAACGCTTTCGTATCATGAGCGTTCTTCTGGGCAACTTGAAGGCAAACGAACATAGAGAATTAGAGGGTGCTGAACTCAAAACTTTCTTGAGAGAACTCAATCTTTCTTAATTGCTATTTTTCTGCTTATTCTTTTTTTCCTCATCTTCTCGAATTCGAAGTTCATCTTCCCACCACTTTATTTCGCTTTCTGCCTTTCGCAATGTCTCTTTCCATTCACTAAGTTTTCTACGTGCTTCATTTGCGTCTGCCATAGTATATATATGATGCTGATAATACTGATAGAGTGATGTGATTATTTTTCCCGTGTCCACGGAAATTTCATCATATTCTTCACCTTTTGTGCGCCATGACGAAACTGTGCTTTCATCCTTTCTTTGCGTGACGTAATGAGTCCAACCATATCATCTCTCGCCTCATCGATCGCTGAAAACAAATCTCCTTTCTCTGCAACCGCATACAAATGCTTTCCTTCGTATGTTAGTCTTATTTCCGCACGGAAAACATCACCATTTTTGTGATGGTTTGTGCTTTTACCTACTTCAACATGGGCAAGTTCCCCACCTGAAAGGTATTTGTCCAGACTTTGGACACGCTTATTCACGTAACTTTCCATCTCGTCTGTTAATTCGATATTTGTTGCCTTGAGAATTGTTTGTCCCATATAAACTTATTATACACCAATTGAGGTGTTTGTTACCAAATTATAATACTATGCAAGAGATTCGCCTTATACTATACGCACGACAAGCGTAATAACAGTATCAATCAAAAGGAGTTGCACCAGTCCGCTCATTGCGCCGAACGCCCAAATACCCAAAAACAAGACAACAATAAGTAGTTCAATCTTAGTAGTTACTGTTTACATTACAACAATGTAAATGGAAGTCTACATTACTTACACAAACAGTAACGTGTGAGAAGAGAATTTTGTAACACACCTATTTCCAACAAGGTTTGTTGTTCAATCTCAAATCTTCTTCCACATCCTATGCTCATCGATTTCAAATCCCCATTTTTTATACTTAGCGACAACATCAGTATTTTGCGCTTTTACATGGAGTTGGCAGAACTCTATGCCCTTCTCTTTAAGCCATTTCACAAATAAGTCCATGCACTTTTGCCCCATCCCTTTGTCGCGATACTTATCCAAAATAATCATCGAATCAGCGTAGCCCACCTCTCGTGTTTTGTAACCCTGTGGCATAGCAGATATTGTCCCTGCAAAATAACCGACGTACTCACTCTTCTCTTTTGCAAATATAAAATACCAGTCGTCATGCAAAAACTTGGCATATTCCAACACATGGTCTGCTGATGACTGCTTTTCAAATGGGATGCGCTTATACTGCCCGCCAATATCCTTCTTTTCATAGTAACGATTAAAAGCTTCCTCAAGCTTGAGAAATCCTTTGAAATCTTCTTCGTTGTTTTTGGCCTTTACGAATTCCATTCCTTGATACTAGCATGCCTGCTATTCTCGTCTAGTATCCGAAAATCAGTCTCTCTGTTGATACGAAATTGAATTATTTGAAATCCAAAACTGGTTAAGTCCTAGCCTGCTCTTCAATAACCTCTATAATGCAATAAAAATCAGCGATAAAACACGAAACCAGCTCCAAGCAAAAAACGCCTCGCTTGCGCGGGCGTTTTTTGTTTCCTTAGATTATGCTCGCTGTACGTTTACAGCGTTCATACCTTTTGGAGACTCTTCTGTTTCAAATGTAACAGCATCACCTTCGCGAAGTTCATTGAACTGCACGCCAACGAGAGAGTTTGAGTGGAAGAAAAGATCCTTCGCAAGTCCCTCTGCTGTGATGAAACCGAAACCTTTGTCAGTAAGCTTTTTGATTGTTCCTGTCATGGTTTAGTAACTTAGATAAATAATATACAAAAATAGATAAAAAAACTCGACTCAATTTCTACAACAACTTTTGTACCATAATGATAGCATGCCGTGTAAAATAAGTCAAGCACTACCTGTGGATAATCTCCCCCTCTACTATATAGCCACCCCTTGGACATTTTGTCATTTTCTTGTAAAGTGGGCTTAAATCTAAATAATTATGAAAAATAGAATAGAGGTTCTAGACCTCAACAATTTTCTAACAGGTGGCGTGCCACGTGCGGACTTCCTTCATATGCTAAAGAAGGAGTTCACAAATAAGGGTTTTATTATCCTTACAAACCACGGCATACCTCGTGAAGATGTAGAAAATGCCTACTTCTATATGAAGAAATTTTTTACAGAAACGACTCTTGCTCAACGTTTGTCCTATGAATATACAAATTTGGGACACCAAATCGGCTATACGCCACTTCGCGTTGAAAAAGCTGTTGGCGCAAAAAACCCTGATGAAAAGCATTTCTGGCATCACAGAAGTGAAGACAAGATGCCTTATGTTGCAAATGTACGAGGTTTCAGTGAGGCCAATGAGAAATTGTTCAATTCCTTCAGGAATTGTGCCGTAACAATGCTTAAAGCGGTTGCTATGTCTCTTGGTCTCGATGAAACTTTCTTTGACGACAAGGAAGGAAATAGCACCATGAGACTGATACACTATCCCGCAAGTGCGTCACCGAAACAATCAACTCTCATGAATGAGATTGTGGCAGGAGGTAACAGTGCTAGCATGTGCGCAGAAGGTCATAGTGATATTAATTTCATCACATTGCTTCCCGCAAAATACAAAGGGTTAGAACTTCTGATGAACAAAAAATGGATTCCTGTCCAGATTGTAGATGATTCAATCATCGTGAACGTTGGAGACATGTTGCAATATTTCACCAATAACATCTACAAATCCGGTTACCATCAGGTTGTGTGTGAGAAAAATATCGCTCGCTATTCTATGCCATATTTTGGACACGTGCACCAAAATGTACGCATCCTTCCGTTACCGCAATTCGGACCATACAATCCCAAGGATTTTCTCTTCGCAACAGCAGGAGAATATCTAGACCAAAGATTGAAGGAAATCGGCTTGATATGACACAAAATTAATTTCTCCCTTTCATTCAATGAAAGGGAATTTTTATACAAATTAAAAATGCCATCGTTTTGATGGCACACTCTATATTTTACCAATCATCCACTTCCACTATTTTAGTGAAATAATTGTCCTGTTTTTTATTTTTGAGAAGCGCATTTGCATGCGAGAGCGCTTTCAAATCATCGTAATATATCGTTTTTTGTGCGTAGTCTAATATGTATGCACATACATATTTTCTACTCTTTTTGCCCTCTTTGATGTACTTTTTGCAGTCCGCTATTGAATCTAGCACTTCTGGAGAGGACACAGAATCCGCAAAGTATATATTGGTTTTTGGTATCCACCCTAGGTCCTCATTCATTACCGCTACCTTAAAAGGTGCCAATCCTTTGTAAAAGTACTCCTTACCTTTTACTTCAAAAAAATTTTCCATTTTTGTGTTTTGATTAACATAACATTTGAGTGTAATAATGTCAAAAAACTATCAAACACCCCCTCACTATTTGACATAGTCGGTAAAGCTATTCAAGTTTTGACAACCAGTAAGGATTGGCATGGTTAGTCAAATGTGTTAATGTTTCAGTAAATATTTAAAATGAAATGTATTTTGATTCTCTTTGTTGCTTTTGCAGGGATTGCGGAGGCTCAGTCATTTAAACCAGTTTTAACCATTGGCTGGAGTGGTGCAACCGTGAATGGTTGTGTTACATTGAAAAATGGTGATATTTTTGTTTATGGTGATGGACAATTCTTGTTTGCACCAGCACCGCTAAATGGCTGTATCGTAAGTAATGGAAAATCGTACGCTTTGCCTTGGAAAATTCCCAGAAACATATATTCTGTCGTGGAAACCAATGATGGAATTATATACACAGGTGGCGCCCTAGGGTTGGGTAAAATCCAAGACGGGGTTCACTCATTACTTGTTGAGTCAACAGGGTTTTTATATTCAATTTGTCTTTACCAAAATAGCTTGTATTTTGGCGGAACTCTTGGCTCAATAGACAACAATGAGGCAAATTTTGCAAGATATGATCTATCTACGGGTGAGATCACTACCAAGATTCTACCGGGTACAGTGCGAGGCATCGTACCATTTGCAAGTGCAGGAGAAGACACATCTTTGTATGTATTGACTAGCGAAAGGAATGCTTCCTTTTTCAAATACGATAAGTATCTGAATCCGTTATCAATGTCACAAGGAGAAGATGACCCGAAGTACTACATTGGGGTCTCTATGAGTATCTGGCAGGAAAAGCTCGTGTTGATTTGTTGGGGAAACCAAGATGATGGTTATCTGGCAACATATGATAAGTATGAATGGGAATTCTCACCTAACATTGACATCCCCAGATGTATAGCTATATCTCCAAACGAGGAATTGTTTGTGACAGGTACCATCTTCAATGACACCGGCGCTTCAATAGTGTCAGAATTTAGCACAGTTGCAGAGTGGAGCGAACTCTCCGATGAGAACGGACGAATCGTACAAAGTACTACTTATGGGGCAAGAGTATACATCGCTTGGAGTGGAGAAAGTCAGTATGTCGTGATGAATTCAGGAACATGGATTCAAAACTATGCTCACAGCTATCACATTTTTCGTCTTGATAGCATTGAATCAAATGAATCCAGCGAAATTGTAGTTTATCCAAACCCGAGTAGTGGAGATTTCACAGTCAAAGTTCCAGTACGATTTTCAGGAATGCTGAAACTATTCGATCTTTCTGGAAGACTCGTGCATTCAGAAATTGTTATTGGGAAGATTTTCCCGGTTTCTATAAAAATTGAAGAAGGAATATACATTCTTCAATGTGGAAACTATGTAGTAAAAATTATTGTGATGAATTAATATTGTGGGTGTGTCGATCTTCGACACACCCATTTTTTTTACACAAATCTGTTGCTTTCTAATTTGATACGAAATTATTATTGGTCTTGGCACCATTTTTATTACGTTACAAACAAATATTCTACGCAGAATAACTTTTTCTATTCCCACTGTTTCGTGTTATGATAATTTCTCATGCAAAAAGACACTATAGAAATAGAAGATTTTGAAAAGGTAGATATTCGCCTAGGAAAAGTAATCGATGTCCAGGATTTTCCTGAAGCGAGAAAGCCTGCTTACAAACTTACAATTGATTTCGGTGCCGATATAGGCACAAAACGTTCCAGCGTCCAGCTTGTTGGCGCATACGAGAAAGCCGAACTCCTCGGCATGCTTGTCGCCTGCGTCGTCAACTTCCCTCCTCGCCAGATCGGACCATTTTCATCTGAAGTTCTCACTCTCGGTTTCAAAAATACAAACGGTGAAGGATATATTCTTATCGCACCATCAAAGGACACTGTCACTCTCGGTGATAATTTACGATAAGGAACTATTCAGCACACTTCACTTGGCTTGACGCAAGACCGGAATCCTGGTCTCCTGCTATTCCTGTGCTGTCTGCACAATAATATTTTCCTGTTCCCAATATCCCTGCAGCAGCCCAGCTCACATTATTGTCACGTCATGTCGCATCCGCACCTATTGTTGACGCAACTTTTATCATCGAGTTTAGAGGAGCAGACTTATCGGTGATTTTGGGAATCTCAGTACTATTTTGGACTTGAACTACTGGCGTCGTATGTCTCTTGGCAAACCAAGAAAATGGATTCCACCACGACGCTGAGGCAACTGCTGGCAAAACAATGAGAACTGCGACTATGAAGTAAAGTAATATTTTTTTCATACGCATTTGAATCGTAGTTAATCTATTGACCAATTATTACATGTTGTCACTATACCCAATTATAGCAAAGACGTGTACATAGTCGACATACTGTATTTCTAACGGTCAAAAATATACGCCAAATACGTATCTATAACACGTTGGTCCATATCATAAAAATGTATATTTTGCTCATGCAAATCACTCGCGAGTTTTACACCAACGAAACGCCAGTGCCACGGCTCGTACTTATAAAATATATTATCCTTGGGGTACGAAACAATAAATCCGTACTTGTGACCGTTCTCCAGCAACCACTCGTATTCTCTTGTCGCATCAAAACCATTCAACTGCCCGCTAATGCCAGTAGTCGTGAAATCGATTGTTGTACCTAGTTGATGCTCAGAGTATCCCTGCTCAGCAGAAAAAGAGTTTGCCGTGCCAGCGCCATATGTTACTCGATATGAAGATTTCAAAACTGCCTGTGTTCCAAAAGATCTATATGCGGAGCCAACTCGAAGATTTCCTCCGTCCTTGTTTGCGTCATCTATCAATTCTTCCAAAAATGGCCAGACATTACTATGTATTTCGAGTCCACGAGATGGCTCATACAGATAGTCTGGTTCGATTTTTGTGAGACTTATAGGGACGTAGTGCTCATTCAAGAAATATACTTTGGAATATTTCTTGAGTAACTCTTCATCCGCAAAGCTCAATTTTTCAAGCGTCCCGACGGTGCTCGTAATAGTTGAAAGTTGGCTCTCGAGAACTGTATTTTTGTTGACAGTATTGTTCAAAGCAAATGACAAATCTTCCGCGTTTTTGGTCGTACCAGTGAGCGTACTCTCAAGCAGTGTTATCTTATTTTCCAAACCAGTGATTGTCACTGCTGTTTTCGCTTGTTCATCCTTGAGTGTTCGGACGTTTTTGTTTATATAAAGGACACCATATACAAAGGCCCCTGCAACGACAAGGAGCGTCAGAATACTTGTTTCAGCGTATGGGAGCAGTTTGTGTATATTGAACTTCTTGGCTGTCATAATGCGTAGTCTATCATATCAAGTGAAAATGTCTCTGCCTCTCACACTAAAACAAAAACACCCCGCCAGCTGGCGGAGTTTTTTTGTTTGGCTCTATTTCCTTCCCTTCTTTCCCCTCTTCGCGGCGAGCATTGCTCGCTTGGTCTCAAGTCGCTTCTTGGTCTTTGGTGAACGCTTCGATTTGCCTTTTGGTCCGAGTGATGTGGCTCTTTTTCCCATATAAATTTTTGTTATTAGTAAACTCTCATTAGTATACGCCAAATGCCGAGATATTCAAAGATTCACAAGGTATAAAAAAGCGCTGAGGAACAGATTTGGCATAATTGATATACAATGATCAAAAAGAAAACCCTTGTGAAAATGCCACATGCACTGCCAACAGATTTACGGAAAGCACTTGCCTTTTCTCCTACGACGCGAGCAACATGGGATGATGCGACAGCGCTCGCACGCAATGAATGGACAGGTGGCATGCGCCGACCGTGCTGTTGGGACGGCTGTCTACATCGTACGAAATAATCTCAAAAGTTTAGCATTAAGGATGTAATTCCTCTCACGTGGTATCATGTAAAAATGTTACGCCCATCGTCGTTTACATTCGGTACATACAAAGTCAATAGCAGACGTTCAACAATCACCTTAGAACTAGCAAGGTTTCGCCTTGCTAGCTTCGGAAAGCCAAAGGGTTCCTTTATGTTTCGACAGATGTTCTGCTGCAGTATCTGAGAGTGTGGTGAGGCCGGAAAGATTAAGGTATCCTTCGTGTTTCGACAGATGTTCTGCCGCAGTATCTGTGATTGTGGTGAGGCCGGAAAGACTAAGGTCTCCTTTGTGTTTCGATAGATGTTCTGCTGCAGTATCTGTGATTGTGGTGAGGCTGGAAAGACTAAGGTGTCCTTTGTGTTTCGACAGAAATTCTATAGCAGTATCTGAGAGTGTGGTGAGGCCTTCAAGATCAAGGGTTCCTTC
>CAZSFR010000005.1:0-35568 GCA_964606295.1 uncultured Candidatus Saccharibacteria bacterium | reverse complement strand
TTATTATACCCTGCTCTCCAATGCCATTGGAAAAAGAGCGGGGTATTTTTTTATACATTTATAGAACTTCGGAGTTCTCCTGCGATAAGCAAACAAAATTCTTACATCTGAAAAGTTGAAACCTACCCGCACGACCACACTACACAGGCAAGACCTGTGTAGTGTGGTTTACAAACAAAAACTCCCCTACTTTCGTAGAGGAGTTTTCTTTTCACTAGCTTATCGTATTGATGATAAGATGCATGATTCCGATCGCGCTTGCCATGATGAATAGTCCGACAATGCCCCAGATCATGTGTTTCTTGCCTGTATCGCGCTTCTCTTCGTTGTCAGTGTTTGCGAGAAACTCTATCACGCCAAACATGAAAACAACGATAGCAACTGCAAAAAGTACAGTGATAAGTGGGTTGATTATTTGGGTGTTGATCGCGAGCATTATGGAGCTTGCGTCAGCATGGGCGATACGTGGAAACATGATTATTTGTTAGAAACCTATTATGGACAAATAACGGTACCCGCTTCAACACAAGGGAAAACAAGTTCTGTTGTATCATTTGCATCGAGACCGAGAGTTTTATCGAGAAGCTTGATAAGTCCCCAGAATGAAACGACAATGAAGAGTCCTATGAGAGAGCTGATGATGAACTTGCGCGCCTTCTCCTGCTTTTCTTCATCTGCGGCAGTCGAATACTGCACAACTCCCCAGACGAAAAGGACGACCATGACTGCGATCAAAAAAGGAACGATGCGGTTCAAAATTGACTGCAACTTATCAATAATTGTAAAGAAATCTGTTTCAGCATAAGTCATCGCTGGCAACATCAAGACACCGGCCAAAAATGCGTAAAAATATTTTTTCATACAAAATTCTATTTTCTCAGCCTCTGGCTGAGTTCTCCTCCAAAGGCGTACAAGCGCCATGGCGGAATTAGTATTAATTAAAGCGACCTAATAATATTCAATTCCCTATATTATATCATGTTTTTCTCTGTAAAGCGCAAGAGAAGGGTAGGTGTTGATAACTCCGAGTTTCCAAACAATGCTATGGGTACGTGGGGGCATCTGGAATAACTATCGGACTAGAATTATCGAGCTTGAACGTATTCTGGAGAAGCTTGACGAAGCCCCATATCGAAACCATGACGAATATCGCGACAAGACTCCATATCATAAAATCTCTCCCCTTCTTGCGTGCTTCTTCATCATCAGCCTTGGCAATATATTTCAATACACCGTATACGAAAAGGACTACTGCGATCGCAAATGCAAGCGGAACAAGCGAGTTGAGCAAACAAATAGCATAACTTACAAATGCTTGGAAGTCGGTGATTGTTGCCGATGAGCAAGGGGCTGCAAATGTCGGTATCGGAAGGAATGCTAAGGCAAAAATATATTTGGATAGACGGATGAGTTTGTTTTTCATATGTGATTTTGTCTTATGATTAAAAATATTTCAAAAATGTATCTCTCATAACTGTAGCATCCTGAATGTTGTCCACTGTACCTTGGATAAGGTTGGATATGACGAACGCGCCGAGCAGTATGGCTGCGCCGAGGAGCGTGTAGCCGAGCGCCTTTTTCGCTTCAGTGAGCTTTTCTGAATTTCCTCGAGCAATAACGAACAGGAACCCACAATAGATGATAGCGAGCGCAACGATGGGCACACCGAAGACAAGAAATATATGTATGATTTCATTCAAAAATTCTGGCAATGTATCCACCTCGCTGTTGAGTGGATTGTCGAGCTTGAAACCGAGATCAACAGCGCCATCATCACTGCCTGGTGGAGTCGTATACCCTGTAGCGCTTTCAGAGGCACCGTCAGCGCTTGCACAGTTTGTATCAGCTGGATAATCTATCTTTGCGTCACCGTCATTGTCCTTGGTATCATTACACTCCCCAGCAAATGCTGGTGATGCAGAAAATCCAGCGATGAGGACAAGTAGTAATGAGAAGAATTTTATATTTATGTTCATAAAAGGTCTTTTGATTATATTCTAATTACGCAATATGCTCAATCTGGTAGTAAGACTTGGCGAAGTTCTTGTGGAACGCGCTCTGCGCATCGCCAAGCTCTACTGCCGGATCAATCGCTTTCGCTGTCGGTGGATCAGCCAAGTAATCGCTTTCGACACCTAAACTCGAGAGCAGTGTTTTGACGATGAGCCATGCGGCGAGAGCAAGGATGAATCCAATAACTACATTCTTTAAAATCTTCTTTGCTTTTTCTCTCTGAGCAGGACTCGATGCTGATGTCAGATAGAGAAATCCTGCCCACGCGATGACGAGAGCGGCGAGAGGCGCTGCAAGCTTGAAAATAAGAAACTCGATGATGTTTTGAGCAAGGAGAATGACGTAACCAAACGTACAGACAGGTTCCTCAGATATCAATTTACCTTCTGCGTCATGCAAATACCCACCACATGGCACCAAGCCTTCTGCGTGAGTTTGCAACGGCACAGACACCATCATTCCCCCAAAGAGTATCGAGATGAAAAGTATTGCAATGCTGAGTTTTTTCATACTATGATATTATACACTTTTTATTTTGCTCCTAATATAGAAAGTTTATCAGATGCATCTTTGATAGACGAATATATGTCCATTGCTCCAGATGTATAATTCTCTATCATTCCCTTCAGTATGACACTCGATTTCAGTGGATCTGGATCAAGCCATGTCTTGCCGATAAGTGCACTATTGTAGAAAACGACTTGATACGGATCTGCCGGCTTCACACTGAGAAGGTCTTTTCGAACAGGAGAATAGTTCGTATTTGCCTCATGGAATTTGGTAAGGAAATCTTTGCCTGTCATCTGTGTGGCAACCACATATGCTGTTGTCGGATTGGTAGAAAATTTGGAAAGTGAGATAACGTGGAAATTGGCTGATGTGGCTTTCGTGCTTGCATCCTTTATCTGAGGCACCAACGCAACATCGAAATCCAGATTTGGATTTTTGGCACGTATAGCAGGCAACTCGCTCGCAGTGCCAAAATATATTGCCAAATCGCCTGCAATGAATGCATCAAAAGAGTTGGGCCGTGCGCGATTCCATGAATAGTATTCTGAAACAGGATTTGCGAACTCGCTATAAAATGCGATGACAGACTGAGCAGGGATAGTCTTGGTGCCCGATACCGGATCGTCAAGAGTTCCCTCCAAGAGTGCACCGTTGATTTGCGTTATAGACGTACCTCCTTGCAAAAGTAGCATTGAAAAAATATCTTTAACATTTTTGATATTGTCCCACGTACCCAATGCAACACCACTCTCTGCAATAAGTGAATTACTGTCCTTTTGGGTGAGCGATTTTGAAATCGCGTACACCTGATTCCAATCTGTTGGAGGAGTAGCGAGAAATGCCTTTTCAAACATGTCTCGGTTGTAATACATCACGATAGGATCGACGACGAGAGGAAGAGCCATAATTCCATTTGAATTGAGGAAAATTGAACTACCGTTCGTGAATGTGTCGCGGAATGAACGCTCAGGATAACTCGTGAAAGGATAAAGGTTGATACGATTTCGATATTTCCAAAGAAGCTCATCTGGCAACAGGAACATGTCTGGACCTTTGCCCGAGGCGAGCGCATCAGTGAGATCCTGATCAAACGTCGCTGAGGACTTTTCGACGTATGATACTTGATAGTCAGCATTTGTCTCATTAAAATCTGCAAGAAGTGTTGAAAATGTTTTTGTAGGAAGAGTCCCCCACATTGTCACTTTGCCACTTGCTCCCATGTTTGCTGATTTCTCTCCTGTTTTGATAGCACCAGAAAAGATGAGCACAGCCACAAGTACTGCGGCACCGAAAGCGACAAGAAGTATGATTTGGAAATTTTTCATTTTCATATACGCTCAAATATCATACCATAATGGTGCTCTCCTGCATCTGCGACATCTTCGACAAAGCGGAAGCTGTTCTTTTCTAAGAGTTCGCGCGCTGTCTCAGGTGCCACCACCATATCAGGAATCGGACCAAGGTTGTCGTATGAATCCTTCCAGTCAATAAAAAGTATTTTTGCTCCGGGCTTCATTACTCTTTTGATTTCCATGAGTGCGCCCTTTTTATCAGGTAGCAAAAAGAAAGTGTTGGCAAGAATAGCGCGGTCGATCACCTCATCTTTTAATTTGGTACCTAACAATTTTTCAAAATCCGCCCATATCACTTCTGTTGTTTTATCTAGCCCTTCCTTTTCAAACGCCTTTTTGATGCTAGAAACTTGTTCACGGTGCACCTCTATCGCGTAGACACGTCCTGTCGGACCAACTCTTTTTGCAGAAAGTATACTGAAGACGCCCGTACCCGCACCGAAATCAGCGACATAATGACCTTCGCGAAGTTCGAGCTTTCCTATTATTTTTTCGGGGTTTAAAAACATTGCATTGGTTTAAAGTTAAAAGATAAAAGTAAAATGTGAATTATTTCAGTTGTCACCTGTAAGCTTTAAGCTTACATCTATATTAGTGCCACGGATGCAATCGAATCACCTGCACGGAGTTTCATAATGCTGACGCCTTGCGTATCGCGTCCCAAAGACGGTATGCTCTCTGCTGGCACGCGAATCACTTGCCCTTTTTTTGACATAGCAATCAGTTCACTTTCATCACCACGGAGAACCTTTGCAACAATGAGCTTGCCGGTTTTACTTGTAACCTTTGCAGTCTTGATACCAGAGCCACCACGATTTTGAGTTTTGTATTCGCCGAGTTCAGTCTTTTTACCGACACCATTTTCTCCCAACACCAAAAACTCTGCTTTCTTATCGTTTGCTCTGACGACGTCCACGCCGATCACGAAATCACCTTTTGATAATTTGATGCCTCTCACTCCTCCCGCCGAGCGTCCCATCTCACGGAAATCTGATTCTTTTGTGCGCATCGACTGACCGTTTGATGTCGCAAAAATTATTTCGTCTGTTGCTTGTGTGAAAAGTGCAGCAACGAGTTCGTCTCCCTTGGGAAGTTTGACAGCAATAATTCCGCTACGTCGTACGTCCTTGAAACTCTCTGCAGACATCTTCTTTGCAGTGCCTTGTTTTGTCATAAGCATGAGACCGAGACTTTCCTTCTTGAGTTCTTTTGGCATAGGAAGAATTGATGTCACCCTTTCACCATCACCAAGCGAAAGGAAGTTCATGATAGATTTGCCTTTCGTTGCTCGTTTGCCTTCCGGGATATCGTACATTTTTATTTGATAGCATCGTCCGAGGTTGGTAAAGAACAATACGTCACTATGCGTACTGCCTGCCACGAGTTGGGTTACGAAATCTTCTTCTTTTGTTTCCAGGTCTATGACTCCGATGCCTCCCCTTTTTTGGCTTTTGTATTCATCTGGATCTGTTCGCTTCACATAGCCACCAGCGGTAAAGACGAGCATGGATTCCTTTTCCGGAATCAAATCTTCGTCAGAAAGAGCTTTTACTCCACCTTTGACAACACGTGTTCTGCGCTCGTCACCGTATGTTGCTTTGACGGCGACGAGTTCGTCTGAAATGACGCCAAGTATTTTTTTTTCACTTGAGAGGAGAGATTTGAGACCTGAAATCGCATCTTGCTTTTCTTTGAGTTCGTTTTCAACAGCCTTTCGCTCCAATCCTGCAAGCTTCTGAAGTCTCATTTCCAAAATAGCAGACGCCTGAAGATCAGAGAACTTGAATTCTTTCATCAAATTTAGTTTGGCAGTTGCGCCGTCTTTTGATCCACGAATAAGCGAAATAACTTTGTCGATATGGTCGAGTGCCTTTTTGAGTCCGAGCAAAATATGTTCGCGCTCTTCAGCTTTGCGAAGATCAAACTCTGCCCTGCGCCTGACGACGACGAGTCGGTGCGCGATGAATTCTTCGAGTATTGATTTGAGTGAGAGTGTCTGGGGAACACCATCAACGAGAGCAACCATGTTGAAATGGAATGCTTGCTCCAGAGTTGTGTGTCGATAAATATAATTCAAAACCTTTTGTGGATGCGCTCCGTTTTTTAGATCAATGGCAATACGGATATCTTTTGCGGATTCATCACGAAGCCCTTTGATACCTTCCAACTTCTTTTCTTGCACCAACGTCGCTATTGATGTAATGAGGTCAGCTTTGTTTACGCGATATGGTATTGAGGTGATGATGATTTGAGAAATACCAGCCTTTTGCTCGACAATTTCTGCTTCACCGCGGACAACAACGCCACCTCGGCCTGTTGCGTAAGCATGTGCCATATCCTTCGTACCGAAGACAACTCCACCAGTCGGAAAATCTGGACCATGAATATGTTGCATCAAGTCGTCTGTTGTTGCATCTCCTTCCTTAATCAAATGAAGTGTTGCGTCAATAACCTCTCCAAGATTGTGTGGCGCAATATTTGTCGCCATACCAACAGCGATACCAAGCGTGCCATTCAAAAGAAGGTTTGGGACAGAAGATGGCAACACGACAGGTTCTTTGCGAGTGTTGTCGTAGTTGGGACGCAAATCGACAGTTTCTCTTTCGATGTCCCGAAGAAGCTCCGATGCGAATTTGGACATTTTTGCCTCAGTATATCTGTGGGCAGCCGGAGAATCTCCGTCGATTGATCCGAAGTTTCCTTGTCCGATAATAAGTGGATAGCGAAGTGAAAAATCTTGTGCCATACCAACCATCGAGTCATACACGGCTGCGTCGCCGTGCGGGTGATACTTACCGAGCACTTCTCCAACGACCGTCGCACTTTTTCGAGTTTTGGCGCTGGCCGTTAGTCCCATCTCATGCATTGCGAAAAGGATGCGTCGATGCACAGGCTTGAGTCCATCACGGACGTCTGGCAGTGCACGAGCAGTAATAACAGACATCGCGTAGGAAATGTAGGATTCTTTCATTTCGCTTACGATGTCTCGTGAAATCACATTCTGATGAGGAGCAATCGCTTCTTTTTTTTCATTTTTATTTTCTTTCGGCATATATTATTGTTTTGCAGATTTGTAAGCGTCTCGAAATGTTTCGCCGATTATCGAGAACGGACTTTGTGTTTCCTTTTTGACTGTTGTATCTTTCGGAAGTTGCACACCTCTCTCTCCATAGCGATTACCAAGCGACATCGTCCATATAAAAATAACTGCGAACATGGTCACCACGGTAAGAAAATAAAGAATTTTTCTTTTTTCGTGGGGTGGTCTGGAGCGAAGTTTTCGAACGACAGTTCTCATATTAATATTCTAAGACGATTACATCACCCTCGCGTCCAGCGAGATCCTTTTTGCGAATCGTCAGCTTCTCAACTTTTTCATGAGATTCGCTTTCTTTCAAAAAGCGTGCGAGGGTATCTTTATTGTAACTCATTGGGATTACAATTGAAGGCTCAAGGAGCACAGAAACCTTCTGCGCATCAGATGGCGTCAAGAATTCTCCCACAGGAACAAAAAGAACATCGATATTTCCTGCCTTTGATTTGATATCGGCGATATTCTTTTCACTTGCCATACCTCCGAGAAGACAAAGCGTCACATCATCTATAGTAAGCAGATATGCGGTATTGATTTTCTTTTCTCCGAGAAGTGTCGTTTCTGAAGAGACACCAACGATGTCCACACCGCGAACTTCGTACTCTCCCGCACCGCTTACAACAAAAGGGGTTGTCTCACCATGAGTGACACTTTCGATGCCAGAAAAACGCGCGTCATTGAGCGAAACAAGTGCGACATTTGCTCCAAAGCGTGTCGGAACAGCGACAGAGCTCTCCTTTCCGATTGGGTTGTACGCAATCACAAGATCTCCTTGGGAAATTTTGAAAAATTGCTCACCAAAATACGAGATAATCATGAATGAATTCTACCATTTTTGTAGCCTTCAAACCACTTGCAAAGAGATATAAATGTGTTAGGATAAGAATATTAGTAGCGGGAACAGGCGTAACACTCGACTATCCATGCCAAAATGGCACGAAGACGAGAAACCTGGGAACCATTGGTGCCATCCGCTTGTCGGAGGGCTTTTTTAATTAAATATATGACGACAGAAACAGAAGTAAAGGAAATAAACGAACTTCACTCGTACGCAGAAACAATTCCAGAATTTCCAGATAGAGATTCGATAGTTGAAGGACCCGTAATTGCGATAGAGAAATCAGCAGTCTATGTCGACCTTGTACCATTTGGTACAGGAATTATCTACGGAAAGGAATTTTTGCAAGCGCGCGACGTTATCCGCAAGCTCTCGATTGGAGATCTCATCAAAGTAAAAGTCGTTCAACGCGAAAACGAAGAAGGCTATATCGAACTCTCACTCAAAGAAGCTAAGCAAGCACTTATATGGAGTGAAGCTGAAAAAGCTATAAAAGCAAAAACAGTTTTCTCTCTCGCGGTTCTCGATGCAAACAAAGGTGGACTTATCATGGAGTGGCAAGGAGTTTCAGGATTCCTCCCTTCATCACAGCTCAAACCTGATCACTACCCACGTGTCGATGATGCAGATAAGGATAAGATTTTGAAAGAATTGAAGAAACTTGTTGGCGGAAAGATTGATGTTACTATCATCGGCGCACAACCAAAAGAAGGCAAACTTATTTTCTCAGAAAAAGAAAATAACCCTGAAGAACGCGAAGAGATAATTTCTCAATACGCAGTGGGTGACGAACTCATGTGCGACGTTGCGGGTATCGTCGATTTTGGTGTCTTCCTAAAACTCAAAGAAGGTCTCGAAGGATTAGTACACATATCAGAACTCGATTGGGGTCTCGTGGATGATCCACGAACACTCTTCAAACTCGGAGACAAGGTAAAAGCAAAGATTATTGAAATCAAGGAAGGCAAGATCTCACTTTCGATTAAGTCTCTCAAGGATAATCCTTGGAAGGAATTTGAATCAACAATCAAGAAAGGCGACATCGTAAAAGGAGTCGTCATTAAACACAACAAGCACGGCGCTCTTGTTTCAATCAAACCAGGTGTTGCTGGATTGGTGCACAATTCAACTATGGGAGGAGATGTGGAATTGCGCAAGGGACTCGAACTCGGAAAGACATATTCATTCCAGATCACGCTCTTTGAGCCAAAGGACCAGAGAATGACACTGGCGTTTCTCGATGAAAAGGCGAAGTAGAAACTAAATGCAAGGTGCGGCATTAGCTTAAAAAAAAACCGCTCGGCTATCCGAGTGGTTTTTTTGTTTGAATTACCATACTTTATCTTTTATTAAGTCAGGAATCAAATCGTCTTCGGTATGAGTAATCATGGGATATTTCTTTGAAAAATAGTCATCTTTACTAAACCAGACAAAACTTTCAATTTCATGTGCGGGTTTTATTTCTCCCCGAATTGTTACTGTGTAGAATCTTTCGGTTAAATTTAGATTCGGATTATAAAAGGAAACTGTTTTATATTCTTTGAAAAATTTGCTGTTTGTGATTTCAACTCCGATCTCTTCTATTAGTTCCCTTTTCAGGCACTCTTCATCCGTCTCTTCCCCGTCAACTTTACCGCCTGGCGTCCACAATTCTTCATATCTTTTTCCCTTCAAGAAAAGGATTTTTCCTTTTTCAATTATGATTGCTGCAATTCTTGTGCGTGTGTTAGATGTCATAATTCTACAATGAATTAATCTCATTCATTGCGCGCTCTCTATCTTCTGTAACTAAAAGTATGAGTGCGAGCAAAACTGTTTTTGAAATTTTCTTGAGTTCTTCCAGTTCCTTGGGGCGGAAATTGCCAAGAAGAAACTTGAGGACGCCCTCACCAGAATCAGGCTTCTTGGTTTTTCCAGACGCCTTACTAGGAGAAACACCAACACGAATACGAACAAACGCTTCACTTTTCAATGCTTTCGCGATAGAGGAGAGCCCGTTGTGTCCTCCGCTTCCGCGATTATAAGAGATGCGAACAGTGCCGAGAGGTAAATCGATATCATCGTATACAACAATTATCTTTTCCAAATCTTTCACACTTGCAACAAACGGCTTCACGCTCGCACCCGAGTTGTTCATGAAATTGTTAGGAAAAACTGCTTCGATCTTTTTTCCTTCGACAGCACCTTTGGAGCGAAGAGCATGAGCTTTTTTGTCTTCTTTGAAATTTTCGAGCTCCAATTTTTTTGAGATGAGATCAATCACAATGCGTCCGCAATTGTGCCGATTTGCTTTATACTCTTCTCCCGGATTTCCAAGTGCTATTATATAGTGCATACAAGTATCCTAACATGAAATCGGCTTCTCCTTGCTTTATCATATTAAAATCCTTTCTTATTCGGACACGCAAACGTCCTTCTCGTCAATAGCCTCGATATACTACAATTGCGGTGCATGGAAGAAAATAACACACTCAACATACCATTAAAAAAGAAAGAAAATTCTTGGTGGGAACTTGCCAAGTTTGCACTTATTGCACTTGCAATAGTTGTTCCTGTCCGCGTCTTCGTCGCACAGCCTTTCATCGTTTCCGGAACATCGATGTTCCCTACTTTTGAAAACAGGGATTATCTTATTGTCGATGAGTTTTCGTATCATTTTAGAGGTCCCACGCGCGGAGAAGTGGTTGTCTTCCGCTATCCAAACGACCCTTCAACATTTTATATCAAGCGCATCATAGGCATGCCGGGAGAAACAGTTGTAATCGATGGAGAGCAAGTGTCTATCAAAAATCCTGAGCACCCAGAAGGTTTCGCTCTCGCTGAGCCATACGTCAAATCACCATCACACAACGATATCTCAAAAACGCTAGGTGTCGGTGAATACTATGTTATGGGAGACAACAGAAATGCGAGCTCAGATTCACGTGTATGGGGAGTTCTTCCAGAAAAATACCTAATCGGACGAGCATTTATACGTCTTGTACCAATAAAACATGCAGATATTTTACCAGGAAAAACAATTTATTAAATCACTATGACCCAACCAGCAAAGAAAAATCCAAAAGGTGCATTGCAAGCACCAAAAGGCATGCACGATATCATGTTTGATGAGTACTATCTTTATCAAGGCTTCTTCGAAAAAGCACAGGAAGTATCAGTCTACTATGGTTTCCGCCCTATTGAGACACCAATAATGGAAGATGAGGAAGTCTTCACAACATCGATCGGCATCGGCACAGATATCGTCGACAAAGAAATGTATTCTCTCCGCACAAAAGGAGGCGACCACTTGGCACTTCGCCCTGAATACACAGCTGGTGTTATGCGAGCGTATCTCGAGCACGGCATGGGATCACAACCCCAACCCCTCATGCTCTATTCATACGGACAGCTTTTCCGACATGACAAACCACAGCGCGGACGTTTCCGACAGTTCCGTCAGTTTAATCTCGAGATGATTGGATCAGAAAAAAGTGTTGCTGATGCGATGATTATAAAAAGCACTATCTCAATACTTGAAGAAGCAGGTGCAGAAAATCTCGTTGTTGACGTAAATTCGATGGGCGACAAAGAATCCCGCACTGCATATGTGAAAGAACTCACCGCATACTACAGAAAACATGTAAACGATCTACCTCCCAATGATCGCGAGCGCCTCAAAGTCAATCCTCTTCGCCTTCTCGATTCCAAAGACGAGAAAACTATTGCTATCAACCAAGACGCGCCCGACATATTGAGCTTCCTCAATCCTGCATCAAAGCGTCACTTCAAAGAAGTTCTCGAATATCTAGAAGAGCTCGGTATTCAGTATCGCGTTAACAAGACTCTCGTGCGCGGTCTTTCGTATTACACACACACTGTTTTTGAGATAATAGAAGAAGGGCTCGGTGTCGAAGGTGAATCACTCACTATCGCTGCTGGCGGACGTTATGATTATCTTGCAAAATCATTGGGAAGCAGAAAAGACGTCTATGCTGTCGGCGTTGCACTCGGCGTTGACCGCATAGTTTCCGCGCCATGGTACAAAAAGCTACACCCCCGCATCATTAAAAAACCAAAGATATGTTTTATTCAGCTTGGCGCAGAAGCAAAACTCAAAAGCCTCAATGTCATAGAAATTCTCCGCAAGGCACACATACCAATGGTACAGTCACTTTCAAAAGATTCGCTCTCACAGCAACTCGCAATCGCGGAGAAACTCGGTGTCCCCTACGCGATGCTCTTTGGTCAGAAAGAAGCCATCGAAAAGTCCGTCATCCTCAGAAACATGCATACGCATTCTCAAGAAACAGTGAAGCTAGACAAACTTTTTGAACATCTTAAAAACATGTAAGTAAAAGTTTATAAAGTAAAATACTTTATAAACTTCCTACCCATCTATGAAAAAAATAGTTCAAGACGGCAATCCTGTCCTTCGCAAAATTGCAAAAGAGGTCCCAATCAAAGACTTCAAAACCTTAAAATTCAAAAAGGTTCTTTATGATATGAGCACATCTCTCGCAAGCCAAGGCGATGGCGTCGCGATTGCTGCGCCGCAGATTGGATACTCTCTTCGAATCTTTGCAGTCGCGGGTAAGGTATTCGATCCTCGATTCATTCGCGGCAAAGGCATACCTCCGGATGCGCCAACTAAAGAAAAGGATGTCTACTTCATCAATCCAGTCATCACCAAGCTTTCCAAAAAGAAAGCTTGGCTCGACGAGGGATGTCTTTCCGTGCGCCCAATCTGGGGACAAGTTGAGCGATCAGTGAATGCAACTGTCGAAGCATACGATGAACACGGCAAGAAATTCACACGAGGCGCGGGCGGACTTTTGGCACACATATTCCAGCACGAGACGGATCATCTAGACGGTGTGCTTTTCATCGATAAAGCGAGAAATGTCAGAGAAGGGTATGAGAAGAAGGAAGCCGGTGATGAAAAATTGATAATGGGTAATGAATAATGAAGAAAACTCCTTTTGTATTTTTCGGCACCCCGTATGTCGCAAGCGATACGCTTGAGATACTTTTTGCGCATGGATTGGTACCGAGCGTGATCGTCACCTCTCCTGATCGCCCGAGTGGTCGTGGTATGAAGATGCAATCCTCTCCTGTGAAGCTCTGGGCAGATGCTCACGGCATACTAGTACTCCAACCTGAAGGCTTGGATACTGCTTTCGACTTTCGGCTTTCAACTTTCAACTGCATCTTAGCGCTTGTGGTAGCTTATGGGAAAATAATTCCTGAATCACTTATCAATTCATTCCCTCTCGGCGTTCTGAACATCCATTACTCTCTGCTTCCAAAATATCGCGGTGCGTCCCCTGTCGAATCGGCACTTTTGCACGGTGATACTGAAACAGGTGTCACTATTCAAGAAATGGTATATACACTTGATGCAGGTGACATTGTCGCCATGGAAAAGACTCGAATCGAACCAACAGAGCGAACACCCCAACTTCGTGCACGACTTATCACACTCGGCGCAGAATTACTTGCAAACATATTGCCGGATTACGTCATAGGGAAAATAACACCTGTTCCACAAGATCATGCGCAAGCGAGTAAATGTGGAAAGATGAAAAAAGAAGACGGAGATCTGACAAATGAAACATCCGATGTTGTGAAGTGGAACAAATATCGCGCGTACGCCGAATGGCCGAGAACGTATTTTTTCAAAGACGATAAACGCATTATCATTTCAGAAGCAAAATTTGAAGAAGGAAAATTTGTGATTGTAAAAGTGATTCCTGAAGGGAAAAAGGAGATAGATTACATACAAGCTTGATAATTTTTCGATATTATTTAATACACTAATTATGCAATACATATTTACAACTAAGAAAAGCAAGAAGACCTTCTCATGGAGGCCTTTTACTGCTATTTCCTAACTTTGCAAATACAGGAATCTCAATAAAAGCCCTTCGCAAGATGGGCTTTTATTCTTTTACATATAAATAAAGAAAAGTACAAAACCAAAACTTACTCAAAGAAATACACCGCAATCATCCATTGATGATCAAGTATGTAACAAACTCACAAATGCAAAGTGAAATTAATTATTTTCTCAAACTTTTAGAAGATTGTTATGACTTTCCTGTACCGCATGAGGGCGTGGAAACCACACAAAACTTTCAAAAGAGGCAGAGGAAATATATAAATTCCTTTGTTGTATTAGCTTCTTTCAAAAAAATTTGTAACTATTCCACCAGCATAAAGTTGTGCTGGTTTTTTATTCAACTGAAACAAGCTTTGACGGTGATTGATGTCCATTTATAATACGGACATTTTTTGTTTTGAAATGCTCTTCCAGCAATTCAACAACACGTTTATTCGCCTTATTCCCTTCAGCTTTTTCCTTCACCGAAATCGCAAAATACCCTGCCTTAATTTCCTCAAAGCTTTCCTTCCTTGCATTAGCTATTACTTTTGTATGAATATACATTTGTACTTTGGAATTGATTTTTTACAATCTGCATCCATGCAGTTCAAAAGCCTTGCGCAGAAGCTTGGCTTCGAGCACCCCCCGAACGATTAAATAGCATTTGTCATTCAGTAGGACATGAAAAAAATTTCGAGCACAAAATTATTCGTGCTTTTGAACTGTATGGATAAAAACTTGTTATTTATATTTTTGTGCAAACTTCTTCACCACCTTTTTCTCCTTCTCCCTCCACATCGCATTTGCTCGTATGCCCTCGAGCGCCTGAGCTACCGCTCTCTCTGCTCCAGGATGTGCATGCTTTTTGAAAAATGCTTGAACGTCTTTTGCAGTTTTCTCTGTGACAAAAAATCCAACGGGTTTGACGACACGTGAGAGAGTGTGACCTCCCATACCATAGCGATTCAAAAGCTCTTTCCAATTCGCCTTGATAAATTTCCAAGCGATATCACGACCGTGCTGATTCATCAACACTCCAGCAATGATCGAGGGAGCGTCCTGTGTACGAACATTACTCGAGAGTGAAAAATCCAACGTCCTTGCAAGCAGTGTCTTGTCTCTAAAATGAGTCATAGCACCCGCTAAACGGTTCTTTTCCTCATGAAGCGTTTCGCTCTTGTATAGAGCAAGAAGTCTCTTGTAGTTAGTCTCACCCCCATGTCGAGCATAAGCAACGTAGACGAAGCCTCGTAAGTCTGGATGCACTTTGCCTTTTTGGAAGAGTCGCTTTGCGTGTGTCACAACTCGAGGAACACCGTAAGCCGACGCCACAGAAAGTACCATAGAGCGAAGAAGTGTGTCAGAGTGAGCTTCACTCTCTTTCTTCTCAAATCCTATATGCGTAACAATCGGATCCAAGATCCATCTCACATACGCATCATATCCCTTGGTCCATTCCGCTCCGTGATATAGATTTTTCACACGCGAAAGTCCCGAGAGTATTTCTGACCAGACGATGTACGATGTTTCCTTGCGATATGATGCAACGAATTCGAGCACGAGGTCAGTTGGCATTTCACCCGCTTCAGTGAGGGCGAACAAGTCTCGAATGATGCCGAGGCGGTCTTCGGGAGTGAGCTTCATTTCTTCTATCGGACGATGAAGCGTTTTCAAAAGCTCAGGCGAGTATTTTGTACGGTAAACACCCGTCTCGTCTGTGTTGAGTTTGAGCCACGGAGTGTTCGGCTTAGGCATTGTGTATGTTCTCCTCTCCATGAAGACTTTTGTAACTTTGTGCTCGCTTCCTGCGAATATAGAAAGCGGAATCGGCCAGAGAGTTTTGTCTTTTGCATTTTTCTTTGAGATAGCGCTTCGGAAAAATCTCTCCTGTGAAAAAACGAGCTGTCCCCTTTTTTCTTCTACCGACACTACAGGGTGTCCCCCTTTGCGTGTCCAGACGTGCATCATTTTCTTGACGGGCTTCTTTGATATTTTTTCAAATGCATCCCATAGGTCTGTCGTGAGAGTATTTTTATAACTATGTTTTTTGAGATAGTAGCGGAGTCCGTCCCGGAAATCTCGCTCACCAATGTATTCTGCGAGCATGCGGATGACGCTCGCACCTTTCTGGTACGAAATCTCATCGAATATTTCTCCAATTTCTGACGGATCATGTACATCTACTTCGATCGGATGCGTCGTCTGGAGCGAATCGAGACGAAGCGCAATCGCCAAATCAATCGCGACGAATTGCTCCCACAATTTCCACTCAGGAAAAAGCTTGTCAGCTGCGAGGTATTCTATATACGATGCGAACCCTTCGTTGAGCCAGAGATCCGTCCACCACTCCATCGTCACCAAATTTCCAAACCATTGATGCGCAAGTTCGTGGCAAATGACGATAGCTGTCCACTGCTTTGATGAGAGTGATGTATGTTCGTCATCTACCAAAAGTGCGCTTTCTCTGTACGTGATTGCTCCCCAGTTCTCCATTGCCGCAGATTCGAAATCAGGAAGTGCGATGGTGTCGAGAGTATCGAGCGGATACGGAATACCGAAATAGGATTCGTAGAATTCAAGACAGCGCACTGTCGTATCGAGAGCGAATTTGCCCTGATGCTTCTTGCCAGCAGTTGTGAAAACTCTCACTTTCACTCCGGATTTTGTCTTGCGTTCTAAGAACTCGAAGTCGCCTATGATGAATGCGAGAAGGTACGTGGACATCTTCGGTGTCGGAGCGAAATCAATAATTTGATAACCTGGAGTATGTTCACGCGTTGCAATCGGGAGAGTGTTTGAGATCGCAGTCTTGTTAGATGGGACAACAAGTGAGACGTGGAAAACTGCTTTGTGTGCAGGTTCGTCAAAACATGGAAATGCACGCCTCGCGTCTGTCGCTTCAAACTGCGTTGTTGCGATTGTTCTCTCGACTCCCTCGTGCATGTATTTGCTTTTGTAAAATCCGCGCAGAGAATCAGAAAGTAGCCCGCGGAATTCGAGCGAGAGTTTTGCCTTTCCTTTTGGAATTATTTTTTCGAACAAGAGTGTCGCTGTTTCCCTTTTGGCATCGTAAGAGATTTTCTTTGCGAAAACATCAGTTTTCGCAAAAGAGATTTTGCTAGCAAGAATTTCGAGATCCTTGGAGTGAAGGGTTATCTCGCGCAAGCCTTTGAAAATCACAACATCTATCCTTTCCTCTCCTTTGAACGTCCCTGCGTCCAAATCTGGGGCAAGGGTGAGCTTGTAGCGCGTCGGTACAACAGAGCTTCCAAGCCTGACCGATGGTCTTTTCAATCCTTTTTTCTCTGTATTTTTCTTTTGCATAAAGGGTATTTTACCAGAAAAGCATAAAAAAAGCAGGCTTTAAGGCCTGCTATACTTTTTTAATTACTTATTTTTTGCTTCGCTTACACGGACTGCATCGTTTACATCTTTAATTGCGATGACACTCACCGTCTCGCTTGCATCTACTACAACGCATGTAAGTACCGGATAAATCAACTTTGAACGCTTCGGCGTAAAGTATTTGCGTTTCCGAATACTCGTTTTCAAACACTTCCTGATAAGCTGGAATATGGTGGATGTATTTCCCGAAAATACTATTACAATCCTCATGATACTTCACTGTATCGAGAATATGCATGTGCCAAACTTCATCAGCTTCAACTGTTGGAACAATAGATTTTTCAGGATAAATGATACAAAGCATAAGAAATTTTCTATATTCTTCAACAGCCTTTTCTGTTTGCTTCTCTGACCAAGCTTGCGCACCATCCGATGTGGACTGTTGTAATTTCCATGCAATGTTAGCTAGATCCAAATTCTGGATTGCTACGATTTTTTCGTTCGATGATTTCATTTATTTATATTTTTAAATAAGAAAATATAGATACACTCACGCGGTATCTGTAGCGCATACCAGATTAGGTAACTAGCCTTTATTTAGTTTTTAATGTATTTATATGAATTAAAAACACGACCTTGTGAGGCCGCTTTGAGAGATTCGAATATGAAATTTGTGGAGATTTAAATAGCTAAAAGCAGCCTCAAGGATTGATCTCGGGTTGCGCATCGTCGAATTTGAAAATAGCTTTTCGCTGACATAAATTGATTATAACGGGTTTGAAATATTTGTCAATAACTATTGGATTTTGAGCATCTTCTTAATGTCTTCGACGTCCTTTCCCATTTGTCGTACCAATAGCTCTGGAGACCCGAAATCCATCACGGGGCGGATATAACCGACAACATCACATTCTATCTGATCGCCAGGGTTGACGCTTATATAGAGTGCGTTGATGAGGTGAAGCTCGAGAGTCTTCTCAGTCTGTTCAAAAACAGGTACAGGCCCAAGATAAAGAGCTGCGGGATACTTTTCCCCATCAACATATGCCCATGCAGAATAAATACCATCTGTCATGCCGATGATAACGTCTGGCGGAAGGAGTAGGTTGATAGTTGGATAACCGAGCTTTTTGCCACGCCCGTGACCCTTGATTGCAGTAGAATTAAATTTCATTCTTTTGTTGTAATACTGTTATTCGATACATAGTAAAAAGTAGGACTGCACCAGCGATGTATTGGGATACCAATAGAACGCTGTCGTACAGTATCACATCTATGAAAATAGCTACGACAGGAAAGACAAGTTCAAGTATTGTCGCGACTCGCACTGGTGTTGACTTCAAACCTTTGTAATATATGAGAAGCGCCACCATGCCTGTCGAAAGTGCGATAACGAAAAATCGCCAGAACTCGCTTGTGACAGGTAAACGAAAATCCGTGTGCTTACCGAGGACGAAAATAGCAATAAACGCCATTATCGTCGTCAGAAGAAATCGCAATGTGGTGATAACTTTGGGGTTTTGTTGTGTTAATGCAATTTTGGAAAATGTCGTCGAAGATCCCCATGCCACCGCCGCAAGCAAAGCAAAAATTGCGGCAACGATGGTTCCTTTGCCAGTTACCCAATTGATATCACCGTTTGGAAATGTTACAAAAAACGCAGATACTAAAGCGAGTATCGCCCAAAAAATATAGCGACCTTCTATCTTTTCTTTGAGAAATAATCTTGCTGTGGTAATAGCAAATATTGGCTGAAGCTTCTGCAACAAAAATACAACAGAAAAAGAAATGAAACTTACTTTCAGGAGAGCTGTTGTGAAAAAAAGTGTACCCAAAAGACCTGATAGAAACGAAACAAGCAAAACATATCCCCACTCTCTACGAGTTAGCGTTGCATTCTTCAGCAACCGCCACGTAAATGGTAAAAGTATCAAAAGCCCGATTGCGTGCTCAAAAAAAATAATAGAAATCGGTGGAAGGCCATAGAGACTTCGTCGAATCACTCCATCAAATGCCCACAAAAATGCTGCAAGGACGATAAGAGCGGGGCCCATGACTGCAATTTTCTTCATAGACATCATTGCGTTTTCACGTTATCTTTTCTACTCTGTACTGAAAGAAGTATAAGTGATACGAAGACCAAAAATGATAAGAGAGGAATCGTGATAAAACCGAATTCATTGATATAAAGCTTGGTACAGAGTTCAACTGCGTCGCACCCGAAACCGTTACCTGGAAACCAAGTCAAAACAAGCTGATTGACGGCGAAGGATATACCCACGACTGAAAGTGGCAAAACATAAACATATGCGTCATTTCTCTTTTTGAATACAGCAACGAGAAGTATCACCGCCGAAGAATAAATAAATATCCTCTGCCACCAACAAAGTGGACACGGCTCAAATCCTGCAATTTCTGAATAAAAGAGGCTCCCTAGTACCGCGCCGACTGAAACCAGAGCACCGATTGTTACAGAATACTTTTTTATAAAGAGCATAAAAGGCGCTCTTGTCTGTCTGAATACGAGAGCGACCAAGACGCTCGCACTACCGATTGCAAGCAAAATCGCAAGAACGGCCATGAGTTTGTTTACGATAGGAACAAGCATACTTATACTTCAGGTGGTAATTCACATTCTGTTGACTGCTCAAATTGTTCCAAACTCATTTGACCTGTTCGCGTGTTTGGCGCAAAGTCATAAACACTTCCTACAATCGTCGGATCAGTTTCTGATTGGACAACAAGTCTGCCCGGGAAAATCCAGCTTTTAAGAAACTCGGATGCTACTTTCTGGCAATCGGGCGAGAGATCTGGCGTTCCTCTCAAGCCACATTGTTCCGGCTCTCCTTCAGATGTATATGAGAAGCCGTACTCATGTATCCATGTCGGATATCCCTCGATCTTCTCATCAACGCAGACTTGCGTCTGACCTTTGCCGTCTGGCGTTGAACATTCAACGTACACCAAGTATTTTGCTGAGGTACCAAATTCCTTTTTCTGATCAGCACAATGTGGACACCAAAAAGCTCCATAAAACTTTGCTCCTGTGTCTGAAATACACTGCGCAAAGGAGTCATGCTTTCCTGGCTTTTTGTTGGCGCGAACACCGACAAATACAAGAACAACAACAATCGCTACAAAAATGCAAATAGAAACAATGGTTAGTTTGTTCATACTCTGGGATTATAACACTTCTTGCAATATCCAAAAAGTTCCAGTGAATGCGCATCAACAACAACAAAATTCCTGTTTTGGCGGAGCGCATCTCTCACTATGTGTTCAATATGGCAACCGACGAAATCCGTCATCTTCCGGCATCGCCGACAAATAAGATGATGGTGATCGTTCGCTACGTCTTTTAGTTCATAATACTTTTCCTCATGCCCAAAATCGACTTGTTTCATAATATCTTTGGCGAGGAAGTGCTCAACGTTGCGATATATTGTCACGAGATCCATATCTTTTCCGAGTACGGAAAAGATCATATTGGGCGATACAGGGCTCTTTTGCTTCGCAAGATACAAAAGCAAAAGCATCCGCCTTTTGGTGGGTTTCAATTTCTTTGCTTTAAGTATCTGTTTATATGTTTCTGAAATGTCAGAGGTTTTCTTGCTCATAAATGAAATTTTGTTTTTAGATTTGAAATTTGAAATTTGAAATTATTTTACTTTTCTCTCTATCTTGAGCGGTTGAGTGCGATCCTCCCAGGCGCCTTTTTCTTTTAAACAACATTTTCAGTATGCCAGATATCCACAGGTTTTGCAATGCAAGTCATTTGCATTTGTAATAAGAAAGTGCAATACTCTTTCTAGGATATGCCGTGTGTAATACCAATACCTTGGATTATATATGGTCGCACCATATCAAAGTATTATTATTTATAGTAACTTGTTCGATCCCATATGTCAGTCACAACGCTTAGCATATTATCTCTCCTTATTGCAGGCCTCCTTCCGATGGCCATAGCCTTTTTTCTACCTCGAAACAATTCGTTTTACAAATCAAGTGTTGTCCAAGGCTTTGGCCTCGGTGTTTATAGTGCGCTTGTGATTCTGCTCTTACGAGAAGGGGTAGAGCAAGGTGGTGTGGGAAATGCGGTTGTGTGGTTTGCTGTGGGACTTGTCATCAGTATCTTCATCGGCATAGTCTTGAAGGAATTTCACCATCACCACACGAGCGAAGAGAAACATCATAGGCATACGCGGGCGAGTGTCGGGAGAATCCTCGTTTCAGATTTTTTTCATAATATTGTCGACGGAATTGCAATCCTAGCAGGTTTTAGTATTAGTGAGACTGTTGGTTTGATTTCACTTGCAGGTGTTATGGGACATCAAATGATTCAACAGGCGGGACAGCAAATACTTCTCGTGGAAAGCGGACTCTCTGCAAAAAGAGCTCTCGTTATCTCATTCTTTATCTCTCTCAGCCTTATTCTTGGATATTTTCTGCGACACGCCGAGGCGCTCGAATACATACTTATTGTTTTCTCAGCCGGAATAATAGCTTGGAAAATAGGAACTGACCTATTGCATGTTCGATGGACAAAAAGGACAGTTCTCGGATTTATCATTGGTGCTGGTCTTTTGACTCTTGCTCTTCTCCTTATTCCACACGGACACTAAACACTTCATTATTTTCACTTCCACTAGTATCGAGCGAGAATGTAACGATTACCTTTTCGAAAAAGTATCCCTTCATTCAAAAGCCCTGTTAGCGCTGTCGTCACTCTCGTTTTGCCGAAAAGTCGGACCGCTGTTTGATCTTCTTCTGCGATACTTCCCTTCTCAAGTATGAGCTTTACAATCGCACCTCGCGCTTCCCTATTGGAACCTTTGAATGCCGATTGCGGTTTGTATGACTTTGCGCGACTCACCAAAACTTTTTGCTCACGCTTCAAATAGCTCCCATAATCCATGAGAGCGGTGTACCAGCAACGAGGATTTTCTTGATCAACGGTCTCTCGAACAAGTTTCCTTATTGTTTTGTCGTCAATTTTCCTTTTAGTATTCGAAAAAAAATGATGAATGAAAACTGCTCGTATGTTCGTTTCAACGAGAGTATCCGAAGTATTCCACGCAAACACCCTGATTGCTCCTGCAGTATACTCTCCGATACTATGAAGCTTTACTAATTCAACGTGTGATTTTGGAAGTTTACCATTGTGATTTTTCATCACCTCTTTCGCACCTAGTAGAAGGTTGAGCGCGCGACGATTGTACCCAAGACCACTCCATTCTTCTAAAACGTCACGTGGCGATGCTTTTGAAAGTGCTTTCACTGTCCGAAACTTCTTGATGAAAGAATTATATTTTGGTATCACACGCAATACTCCTGTTTGTTGGAGCATGACCTCAGACACCCAGATCTTGTAGGGAGCGTGTGTATGACGCCACGGAAGGTCGCGTTTGTTTTTCGCATGCCACTTCCATACGAGGTTTTGAAAAAGCTTTATTCCTTCCATTTAGGAACAAAAATAGACATTATGCCGAAAATAAAATGCGTCGAGCGTTTAGATAGGTTAAATATAATACCAACAGTGAAGAGAAATAATGCAAGCTGTGTACTAAAAAATGAAACTAAAATTGCCACCAGTCCACAAATGATAGGAAAAACCATTCTGGTGTATGCGTGTCGTCTCTCGATTTGAGTGTAAGGAGAATTCGCTATTGTGTCCGATTTCTCTGCATAATTTCGCATCCATAGCATCGTCAGTCCGATAAGTATGAACTGTAGTGCAAATACGATAATCGCGAGTGTAGAAGTACTAAAGGCACCAAGTAAATGTGACGTGAACGGCACCAACGCAACGAGGAAGAAAAAAATTGCATTGATGTTGACTAAACGATGGTCTATGTTGTGTGCAAAGACGGACATGATGTAGTGATGACTTCTCCAATACGAAAAGAGAAGGGTGAAGGAAAGAATGTAGCTTAAGAAAAGTGGTAGCAGTGATTTCAGAGCATATAAAAGTGCAATATTGTCTGCGCTCGGAGAAAGACTAGGTACATGAATTTCAAGGACGAGTAACGTCATAACGATGGAAAAAATGCCGTCTGCAAGCTGTTCGAGTCGTTGTTGTTTCATATTTTAATTATAGCACTTTCCCTATTCTTTCCACTCGATGATTTTCCCCATTTTCCTCTCGATTTTGTCTGCCTTACGCAAGTGAATTCCTTTCGGTAAGAATTTCATATGTTGACTTCGATCAAGCGCTCGATCAATTTCCCACAAATCTAGTTGAGACGTTATCCATTCTTTACCAAAACGGTCGAGCCTAAAAGGTTTTGAGTACGCAACGAGCGTCTTTTGACCATTATCTTTGAAATATTCATGAAAATACGACAACACAAGCTCGCGCAACGTCTTGTATATGGGTTCTCTGTAACGAAGCACTGCGTGGTTTGTCTTTGATAATGCACCCCAGTGGCCGTATTGTTTGAAAAGTACAACAACGTGGTCATAGTCTCCTCTGCTTCCCTTGAGATCCAACAGTTGCGGTTTGTGTCCGTGGAGGGAAAGAATGTATGCGCCGAGCATTGCACCTTCCATACAGTGAGCACTTTTCGTCCGCATGACACGAAGCGGGGATTTGCACGTTTCGCCTTTATTTTCAAAATTGATTGGAATAGAATTCAGGAAATCCTGTACTTGCGCTGGTGTTTTGAGTCTACGAAACAACGTGACCTCATCTTTCTTAAATTGCTCCATGAGAAAATTGTACCATGAAAGATTAGGCGTTCTCTCCTGCTACGTAACCTGTTGTCCAGCAGAGCTGAAGCGAATAACCACCAGACGGCCTATTGATATGAAGCAAATCACCTGTAATGTAAAGGTTCGTGTACAACAAAGATTGCATCGTTTTGGTATCAATCTCATTCAACGACACTCCGCCGTCTGCGACAACAGCTCTATCAAAACCCATCAGTCCGACTATGTTGACCGGAAGAGCTTTTAGGGTGTGAACAATCTCCTTTCTTTCTTCTCGTGTTACGCTATGTACTTTCGTATCCGGAAGGACAGTTACCAGCGAAAGTACCGCATCGCTTATTCCTTCAGGTGTGATCTGGTCAAATATATTTTTAAGCATTTTGTTTTTGTTGCTATCAAAAATGCGTACTATTTTTTTTTCGAGAGCACCAAGATCTGTTTCAGGAAATGCATCTATCGTTGCTGTCACGATTCCGGTATGGAGAAGATCAGCAACATCTTTGGCTGAATTCAAAATAAGTGGGCCAGAAAGTCCAAAATGTGTGAAAAGTATCTTTCCTTTTTTCACAAACTTTTTTACTCCATCAACATAAAAAGTGATTTTCATAAATGTGAGAGAAACCCCAGCAAGAGACTTTACCCATGCGTCTGAGACTCGCAACGGCACTATTGTAGGGGTTGGATTTTCTACTTTGTGCCCCACGTCGCGGAGCCACGCAAATCCATCCCCTGTTGAACCTGTTTCAGGATGTGACACTCCTCCAGTAGACAAAATGTATGATGTTGCAGTGTACGTCTTCTCGCCGGCAACGACACCGCTGATTTCTCCGTTTTTTGCCAATATTTTCGTTACTTTTGACTTTGATTTTATTGTGACATTGCAGTCGTTCAGATATCTCAAAAGTGTTTTGTAAACATCGTGTGCCTTTTCTGTATGTGGAAATGCACGTTGTCGTGCTTGAACAACAAGAGGAAGGCCTAGATTCTCAAAAAATGAAAACGTATCTTTGGAGCTAAATTTTGAAAATGAAGAAAACAAAAATTGATCTGCTTTTCCGTAGTGCTCCAAAAACTTCCTCATGTCTGGTTCTGCGTTGGTAATGTTGCACCGACCGCCCCCAGATATTTTGAGTTTCTCACCAAGTTCTTTATTTTTCTCAAGGATAAGTACGCGCTTGCCACGACGCCCAGCAATACCAGCCGCCATCATGCCTGATGCGCCACCGCCAACCACAATCACGTCATACATATCCTTCTCCGTATTACCTTTCATATGAGTACAATAGCATATTTACATTCTGCTTAAAAAACAACATCGCTTGATTGTAGAAATCAAAACGATGGTGTGTTACTTTATTTTTTTGCCTTTTTTGGCTTCTTCTTCTCTTTTTTGTGTGACATTCCTTTTGCCATATATAAGTGAGATTATAAGTTATTAATACTCGACAATGTTACCACGATTATTTACCTATTGTTATTTTATCATCAAGTTCCTGACATGCAACATCGCTCATCGAAGGAATATAATATAAATTGGAAATATCTTTGTATACATAGACACCGTCTCCCCTATCAACCATCTCACCGAAGCCGACAGTCGCATTTCCTTCACCGAATACTATTTTTAATTGCTCTGTGACGTTCATTCCTTCTGCTTCTGAATGCCACCACACATCCGCCGTTCGCGCCATTGCTATCGGATCCAAAGGACCAACCGTTCCGTCAAATATGCCAATTTTCTTATCTTTCTCTACAGGAATATTTTGAAACTCTCCTGCCACCTCATCTCCTGTGAGATTGAGTTTGAGCCACGCTATATCGCTTTGCCCGCGGTCAGCAAGCTTTTCATAGTAAAAGCAGAGGCTTATAGTATCTGCTTCTTCACCGGTCGTGTCAGTACTTTTATATGGTGAAACTGCGATTTTCTCTGACTTGAAAAAAAAGTATATCCCAACAACAACTGCTAGAATGATGAGAACTGATATAAGAGTTCTATTTGTATTCATTATCACATTGTAACACAATCCACCATACTCATGTTTATGTGTAGAAATAAAAAACCAGGCGTATCTCGAGAGAGACCAATTCTGGTTAATTTGAAAACCCAATTACCCTTATATTTTATTGCCGAAATAAAGCAGGTAGTTGCGGCTGGTTATCAAACCCAAACACTTACTGATAGTAGTGTTCAAAAAAATACTCATCTATTAATTGCATTCTAACCCATGCAAAAAATTTGTCAGTAACCTACTTTTTCGCTTTTTTAACTACTTTCTTGGGAGCTGGCTTCTTCGCGATTTTGACTGATGGTTTAGTAGAAGTAACAGGTTTTGCAATTTGATTTGTCTCTGGTGCTTTCGCACGAGAGAGCCCCTCAACTGCACTTATAAGACGATCAAGCTTTGCATTCAACGCATCAAGTTGTTTCTTTGTGTCATTATTTACCCCTTCACTTCTGCTTGATGTATTCGCTACATATGCTGGCTTGGCAGATATCCTATCTGATGCGTACTCACGTTTTGGTGCACTGTCACGAAACCCAGCGCTTTTCTTTTCTCCGAAACAATCTTTGCAATACACAGGCTTATCTCCTGTCGGTCGAAATGGTACTTCGCACGTTTTACCACATTCACTGCAAACTGCTTTGTGCATGACAGTATCAGAGCTTCCCCCTCTTTTATCCCCCCAGCTTTTCTTAGGAAAACTTGGGCGTCCGCCATCACGTCCTCCTCCGCTACCAAATCCACCTTTTCTCCCTCCCCGATCTCCGCTTTTGTCAAAATAAGCCATAATATGTGTACAAATTAGTTTATGAGTAATATATTTAAAAATATTAATCTTTTATTGGTTAAATAGCAAGCGGTAAGGAGGAAAGAGAAAGAGCGCGGGCCTTTGGCCCGCGCTCTTTCTCATACTCTATTTCTTTCTTGCTAACATCCTTATGAAAGGTGTTTTGAAATAAGCTTTGTCATTTCAAACATGTTGACCACTTCTTTTCCTCCAAATACTTTCTTCAAATTTTCGTCGGCTACAATGTTTCGTTTATTCTTCGGATCCTGAAGATTGTTCTTCTTGATGTAGATCCAGAGAGCTTTGACGACTTCACTGCGAGGCATCGGACCCTTTCCGACGACAGCCGCGAGGTCATCGCTTATCTTCATTGGCTTCATAAACGCTGAGTTAGCTTTTGCTGGCATAATTATTGCTTAAATTAATGATAAACTCTTCTCCATTCATTATACAACACTACTCCCATGTCTGCCTAGTGTCTTTCCACTATTTCACCTCGCAGACGAGGACACATTGCATTGTACACATTTCTTCTTTCGGGTCATTGCGACAAGCAGATGCGCACTCATTCCAGATTCCGCTGATTTCCACACATGCATTTTGATTGATATCGAGGCATTCACGGAACTCTCCGTCCCATGTTCCCCCTTTTGCAAGACAGTCTGTGCCAGTATTTTTCGTTATCGTATCATCTGGCTCTTTCACAAAGTCTAAAGGCGTCTTATCAATATGAAAAGAAACAACATAATCGTTGGGATCGATAACTTTACCCATCATTACCTCCGGCGCAATATCAACAATCGAAATCTTGTAGCGTCCCCATTCTAACGGCACACCATCGGAGGCATAATTGAGAGTTTCTGTTTTCTCAGATGTTCTAAGTGTGATGTTGGTCGTAACAGCACCATACTCAATACAATCTGCACCGAAAGGACAACGGTAATCATTCACTAATGTATTGAATGAAAGCGAGAGTTCGCCGTCGTTGGTATCAACACTCTGCCCAGCCCCAAGAACAATATCGTCGGGTGAAGAGACAGTGATACCATGAATAGGTGCAAGAGCTTCTCTGTTTGAATAATTAAAAATAATAAATCCAAGTGCCAATAGTGAGGCAATTGCAATTATTGTTTGCTTTTTCTTCATATATACAAATCCTCCCACAAAGCATGCTTTTTTTCAATACTATCCACGGAATCTTTTATAAATCAATTTCATATTCAATTTCTCCAGCCAATTGCTCGAGTATGTCTTCGAGAGTGTCTAGACACACTTAAATATACAAAATCCTAGCCAATTTGAGCTCCTCGTATGTATACGCACCTTTCAAATATGAAAATACAGGCGCAAGAGCGGTTGCGCCCTTTTTGTCAAAAGCTTTGAATATTGTTGGGAGGCACAGAAGTAAATCTTTTTGACATAGACCTTTCACCTCATCTTTCTCCATCATTCCTGATCTAACAAGTTCCCCAATATGTTCAATAACAGTCCCTTCTGTGATTTTTCTTTCATTCACAATATTTTCAATTTTAAAACCATTTTTGATGAGCACGAGAGTTTTGTGTTGCGTCGTTTCCTTATTTTTCTTTTTTGAAATCTTTGCTCCGCCTTCAAGTATTCCTCCACATGCTTTGAGGAAATTTTCATGCATCTTTTTTATTTCTACTTTTTCAAGTGCTTCGAATGCACATCGCGCTTTCTCCGACATTTCACGGAAATGCTGATCGACGTGAGCAACGTCAGGATGAACCTGAAGAGACTTTTGATTGACGCCATGAAGGAAGATTCCGTCTAACGTTCGTACACGTGAAAGTGCCACATATCCTTGTCCGTACTCGAATACATCGCTCAAATCCATCACAGCGGCGTCAAGCGACATTCCTTGGCTCTTGTGGACAGTGATTGCCCACGCGAGTCGGAGCGGAATCTGAGAAATCCTCGCGCGGACTTTGCCATCTTCTTCGACAATCCATTCCATCGGCTCAATGACGATTTTGCGTCCGTCACGAGTTTCGATGACAGGAAAATGTGTAACGTTCTGGAATTCTACTACTTTGCCGAGCGTTCCGTTGGCAAATCCGGCGCTTGGATTGTTTTTGGTACACATGACGATGCTTTCTTTCTTGACAATCAAAGTTTCTGGCGAAAGACATCCCTTTTTCAGTGACTCAACCATCGACGCTTTCCCTTTCGATTCCATTTTGTATTCATGTTCCATTCCTGTGAGTCTGGAAAGTGAGGCATCGTTCAGAGCATCAACAGAAACGTTTTTTGTAAAGAGTCGTGTAATATTCTCAGGTGGTGTTTCTCCTTTCATGATACGCGACTCCAAATATGCAAAGTGCATTTCTTCAACCTCATTTGAGCGAATAGCAGAAAGTAGCGAGAGCAGTTCTGCGTCTTCTTGTCGATGTTGTTCAGACAAATAGCACGTCACTATTTCGAGAGATTTCCACGCACGAGAACGATAGGCAAATTCTGCAACATTACCAAATGTTGAAATTGGCGGGAGTTGAAAAAAATCTCCCACCAGTACAACTTGTAGTCCACCAAATGGCAATTCATTGTTTCGTATAGTCCGACACACCTCCTCAATCATTGAGAGCATGCCAGCTGAAAGCATAGACACCTCGTCTATTATGAGCACCGTTGCATTTTTGAGACGCTTCACGAGATATTCCTTGTTGCCAAGCGCATCGAGATCGTACGGCCCGAGAGTACTCCTGATTCCAATTCCACTCCAAGAATGAATAGTAACACCGTGAATATGAGTCGCCGCAATTCCTGTGGAAGCGGTTATCGCTGGCTCAACAGCATGTTCTCGAAGATAGCGTACGTACTCGCGAATAGTATGAGTCTTGCCCGCTCCAGGTTCTCCAGTCAAAAAGACATTTGTGCCAGTTTTCAAAATTGTGAGTGCTTGATCTTGAGTCATTGGAATGAGAGTAAGGATTAAAGTGGAAAGTGGCTAGTAACGGGAAAATTATAGCACAAAAAAAAAGCCGCGCGGGTTCCCCTGCGCGGCTTTTTCGAGCCTAAAATTATTCGATGAATGTTAGCGCTTTGCCTTTCTTGTCAGCTCGTCCTGTACGACCGATGCGGTGCACATAATCTTCATACGTCGCTGGAATATCATAATTGATGACATGGCTCACGTTTGGGATATCGAGTCCTCGCGCGGCGACATCTGTTGCAACTAGAATTTGAATTTGGTTTTCTTTGAATTGCCCGAGAGCTTTCTGGCGTTTGTTGTGAGGTTTGTCACCATGAATTGACTCAACAGCGAATCCTCTGTCTCGCAAGACTTTCGAAAGCTTTTCAACACCATGCTTTGTGCGTCCGAAAATGAGAACTTTGTTGAATTCATTCCCTTTCAAAAGTTTTTCAAGGATATCAATCTTCACATTTCCTCCTGGTACACGTACGATATCTTGGTCAACATTTTTTGATGTATCTCCTGTTTTGACAGATACACGTATCGGTTCAGTTAGAAATTGTGAGATCAATGCTTCTATCTCTTTCGAAAGAGTTGCTGAGAAGAAAAGTGTGTGACGTGGTGTCGGCATCTTGGCCATCACATATTTCATATCATTGATGAATCCCATGTCGAGCATTCTGTCTGCTTCATCCAAAACTATAGTTTTGAATTGAGAAAGAATAAGAACTTTTCTTTCTACCAAGTCTTTGAGTCTTCCTGGAGTTCCGATCACGAAATTATTGCGACGTCGGAGCATTCCGATTTGCTTGTTGATTGGAGCACCTCCAACACAACAAACTGAGAAAATACCTAATGCCTTTGTGAGTGCCCGGAACTCTTCGTCTATTTGAATTGCTAGTTCACGAGTTGGTACAACGACGATGATATTCTCTTTTGAATCTACGATAACTTTGTTTATTAGTGGGATTAGGAACGCAGCTGTTTTACCTGTACCAGTATTTGCAATACCTACAACATCGCGTCCTTGTAATATGTGTGCGATTGTACGATCTTGAATAGGTGTTGGTAAAACGTATTTACGTGCAGCGATAGCCTTCTTTAGTCTTTCATCCAATTTGAAATCAGCAAATTTGTGCTCAGGCACAAAGTGCTCTATTTCTTCTGTTATGACAGCTTTGTTTACAAACTTAGAAATATCGATTCTGTCTGTTCTGCCCCCTCCTCTATTTGAGCTACGATTACTAGCCCTTCCTCCAGATGAACTTCTTCCAAATCTACTTGATGGTCCACCTCTTGATCCGCCACCAAAACTACTTCTTCCTTGTGAAGACCGTGCTGGCCTTGAACCTGAAGAGGAGAAACTTCTTTTTTGATACATATAAAAAACTACTAAAAATTAGAAAAGCCGTCGAGGCTAGTGTGTAGTCTATAACGTGCTAATGGTAAGGCGACTACCCTCCAAAGCTTTTGTGAACGAAATAGATCGCACAGATGTTAGGAGAAAAACTTACAAGACAATCATAGCCTATATTGCGTTTTTTGTCAACTATTTTGCATATATTATATTGTCTGATTTTGAAATGGAGAAAATCTGGTCTACAATCACTACACTGTGGTGCAAACAACCATCAACTATCTTACTCAACTTTCACAACGTATACCCGTGGAGCTTTTTGCATTCATAGCTTCATTTGTTGAAGAAGTATTTGCTCCTATACCATCTCCTCTTGTCACGTCGGCTGTTGGTGCAATAGCGCAATCTCAGGGATATCTCGTCGGCGCCCTCTTCATCCTAGGGCTCTTGGCAGCAATAGGCAAAACAATTGGTGCTATTATCATATATTTCATATCAGACAAAGCAGAAGATTTTGTGATGAAAAAGATCGGACCATGGCTCGGATTCACACACGACGACGTCGAGAGAGTCGGTGCACACATCACGGGGACATGGAAAAGTTATGTTCTCCTAGTTTTTGTCCGTACGGTTATCCCGTCATTCTTTTTCTCGGCATCCGCTGGAATTATCAAAATGCGAATGAAAATATTTGTCATCGTTACTTTGATCGGGACATTTTTCAGAAGTACAATTTTTATTTTTCTCGGCTATTTCAGTGTCGATGCGATTCATAAAATCTCCGGGCATATCAAAAACACTGAGGTGTTCATCGAGATTACCATCGCGGTAGCACTCTTTGCGCTGGCCATCTATCTCTACTGGAAACGCGCAAACGGAGTGAAGAAATAATATCAGCTCGTATTACTTTTCGATAATTGTTCGCTCAATAATAACAGGAGGCTTTTGCGCAAGTTTCATCTGCGTCGTTTCAAGTGCTTCTTTGTGAGCTTCAAGTTCGGCAGTTAGCTTCTTGTTGTGACGCTTCAAATACGAAAATAGTTTACTGTCATGTATTGCTGCAGGTATGAAAATGAGAACACCTATAAGCATACCAGCCAAAAGTGCAAGAAAAATGATAATAGCGAGAGAACCGTTTATGTTCCATGCAAGAAATTCAACATGAACAACAGCGGGGTTTTGTGCTGCGAAAATGATGCCGATAACGCCAATGAGAATACCAATTAGAAATGACATAAAGTATTTATTGATTAGGTTAATAAGACTAACACACTTACTATGACGTATCAGGACGCCATCTATAACAACATTTTCTTTTTATATACTAGAATCTATTGATGCTCGAGATTTTGGCCCAAGGACTCCGTCAGCCGAAAGCCCTACTGCACGTTGGTATTCGATGACTGCATTCTTTGTGAGTGACCCAAAATATCCTGTCGCCCCGGCACTTGCTAGAGACAAAGACGCTGAACCTTTACCCTCTACTACAAGAAAATTCTGAAGCCATGTGATATCTGCGCCACGCATGCCGTACCGAAGATCTCGCGTTAGAACAGTAGTTGTCGATGCTGGCACCGTGACCCCTTTCGTGAGAGCATCTTCAATTTCCGATGGCAAATCTATTTTTTCAGATTGCGCCTCGAGAAAAAGAGAACGGTACTGTGCAACAAGAGCTTCCGCTTGTGCCTTTTCATCATCAGCATCATTTATTATTTTTTCTATCGCATCAATCCTACCGTCGAGATCCCAATCCTTTGTCATACGAGGAAATGAATTGAGAGCACCGTCTTCGTCAGTGATGGCGAAATGCAAATGCGTCGATGCAGCACTAGCATTGCCAGAATTGCCTACGTATCCGATCAAATCCCCCTTCTTGAGTTCATCGCCTTCATTGAGACCATCTGCATAGTCCTCGAGGTGCGCATAGTAAAACAATTCTCCCCCAGGATTTGCTGTGTATACAACCCTGCCCCCTGTATCTCCATAATCAATGCGCGTCACGACTGCGTCAGTCGGAGAAACGATGAATGCTCCGCGTGGAGCGAATATGTCAGTTCCTTCATGCGTGCGACCGTTTGCACGTGCGTCTCCCCATGTATCATCTAGATCCTCTACCATCACACCTAACAATATCGGCACAACAATATCATCTTCACTTTCATTATCGAGATCATTTATTTTGCGCTCTGTCGAAGAAGACACGCCCCACCACAAATTACTACTACCGTCATTATGATTTGCAAACGAATGTAGCGGAGTTATCGCAAAAAAGAGCATTGTGACCAAAGAAAGAGCGATCAGTTTCTGTTTGTTTTTTCTCATGCATGGAGTATACCATTTTTATCAATGTCTTGATTTATCAATGAAATTGTGTTATTGTATAAAAGTGAAAAAAAATACAACCGATTTGAAATTAAACGAGATTCAGCTTACGTTATCTGAATTTTTACAGTCTTTCAACCAAAACATGTCTGCTGGTTTCCCGAAAGTATCCGAGGCACAGCTACTTAAATTCAAGAGTGAAAATGAATCATTTTTCCGTAAGGGTGACACTTGGTCGCTCGACCAACACCGGAAGAAAGTTATAGACTGGCTTCCTCGAAACAAAACAACTGCTTAAACAAACAAAAATCCGCCAGTTGGCGGATTTTTGTTTGCGAGACTATGCAGTTGGTGTCTCTGGTGTCTCAGTAGCTGGAGCTTCAACCGGAGTTTCTTCTGGTGTAGAAGTTGTTTCTTCTGTCGTTGTTTCGTCTGACATAAATATATTGAGAGTTAGTTCTGCTAAATGCGACTGTGCGAGTATATACTACTTTCGCAGTATAGCCTAACAGAAAATATGTGGACGTGCGTCTGAAATTATTTTTTCTTTTTTGGCTTTGCAATCAAAGCAAGTTTCTCTTCCCTTTTCAGTCTCTTCAGCTCTGCTTCGCGAGAACGTGCTTTCGCATACGACTTCACTCTTTCTGAATATACGAGAATAACTGGCCGACGAATCTTGGTGTAGTGTGCGCCATTTTTGGAATTGTTATGTGAATGAAGCCGACGTTCGAGATCGTTCGTGCTTCCAACATAGAGAGTCTTGTCATCGCATTCGAGTATGTAGACGAAATACATGATGCTATTTTAGCATTAAAAATATTACCCCTCCAGATCAAGTGTCTCGTCAATCCTAATCTGTTCGACAAATTCTGGTACGTGAGAGACGAGGATCATCGCGCCGGTGTATACACTGAGCGCTTTGGCAATGACAGGCAAATGACGGAAGTTGATGTGGTTGGTAGGTTCATCGAGTATGAGAAGTCCGGGGCGAAGCAAGACGAGGCGCGCGAATGCCACCAATCCTTTTTGTCCTTCAGAAAGTGCGCCTATTTTGGTATGGATGATATCACCTCGGATAAGGAAGCTCGATGCTGTCGCGCGCAAACGCTCTTCATCCACTTTTGCACCTGCCTCGAGCATAGCGCGCGAGAGCGACTGGAGCACGGTGTCATCAAAATTGAGCGTTGAAAAATCCTGACGGTAGTAGCCCACGCGGATATGGCCGGCAATTTTGGCGCCGTCATCCCCCCCTTTTGCCATTTTCTCTAGCAGTGTGCTTTTGCCGATACCGTTGGGTCCACGCAAAAGTAGGTGTTGGTTTTTCTTGAGAGATATCTTGGCTGTTCGCTTCACAATCTTGTGTGTCTTTGGGCTCATGATTGTGAAATTAGTAATTGAGATTATTTCTCCGAGTATGTCGTCTTGCGCAGGTATCGTGAACGCTCGTATTGTTTTGTCTTCACGTCTCACATCCACCATTTCTTCCTCGAGCTCTTCTGCCAATTCTTTCATCCGCTTTGCGACAAGTCGCAAACGACCTCCTTTGTGTGAGAATTCGTTTGATTTGTCCTTCTTTGCCTGAATCTGTTTTGCGAGCTGAGCATTCTTCATGTTTTCTCTCTCCACACGAGCAGTGATGTCTTGGAGCACGTTTTTGTAGTTGCCCACGTACTGCTCTACCTTGCGCGTGTGGATGTCGAGGTAGAGCACGCCTGTCGAGAATGCATTCAAAAATTCTGCATCGTGAGAAATCACCATGACAGTCTTTTGATAATTTTTGAGAAATTCTGTGAGGTGAGCGATGCCGTCTGCGTCGAGATTGTTGGTCGGCTCGTCGAGCAAAAGCAAATCCGGATCTTGGATAAGTGCTGACGCAAGAAGCAAGCGCGCCTGCTGACCGCCGGAGAAAGTCTTGATTACGCGGTCATGCACTTTTTCGTGACCTATGAGATTGACGACTTCAAGCGCTTCATCGATACGCGGGTCAATGTCATACACCTTTTTGGGAAAACATTTTTCGAAAAATTCACGAACAGTGAGCGACAGATCCTCACGCGGAATTACTTGCCGTGAAATAGCAATTGTCACTCCGTTGACTATATTGATCTCCCCATTTTCGGGTTTCAGTGCTCCTGTGATCAAGCCGAAAATGGTGCTTTTGCCGGCACCGTTTTGTCCCATGATCGTGATCTTGCTTTCGCTCCGCAGAGAGAAACTCACTTCTTCGAGTATCGGTTTGTTGGAATTGTATTCGAAAGAAACGCCTTCAAATCGCAGTATTGTTTCGTTTTTTGCCATGAGGGGCAATTGTAGCATTATATAAGGGTTTTTGACGAGAGATTTGACAGATGGACTGATTTGTATTACTATACATTGAAATATAAAACCCTACACGGAGCCCTCAAGCAGAACACTTAATTAGTTGTTAATACTCTCCCCAT